>JAQIBP010000134.1 GCA_027858995.1 Deltaproteobacteria bacterium
TTTATGGAAATGGATCCACAAAAAATCCATTTCCATAAAGGACGCTTTTCTGTGTTTCTAAATCTTGCTACACTTTTCATTTAATTATTTCTTTTTTCATAAAATTTTTGACACTACCGTAAGTGTTTCTGTAAAGATGTCACAGCTATAGTATTCAATTGTTAAGGGAATTTGCTATGGCCGGAATGAATAGCCCAAAATGTTGACAAAATGGTGTACAATATCACACAGATAAGTATAAAAAAACCAAATAAAATTCCTTTTAAAGGTATGCCAATTACCGGAAAGAGAATAAATACCAAAAATTCATAATCAGGAAATGAAACAAAGGATTTAATATTTTTGTTTAAAAAAAACAGTCTATAATTTTGATATAGTTGTAGAATTCCTGAAAATTTATGTGTAGTATTCTTTGTATCGAATTGCCGGTCTTTAATTATAAAACCCGTGAGATAGCTTATATATGATTCAAAAATATGCATAACACACATTGATATTATCATGATTGAGAAAAGTTGTCCCTGCCCAAGAGCAAGACAACTTAAAATAAAAAGATCTCCTATAAGATCAGATACATGATCAAGGTATCGACCAAATTCAGATGATTTGTTGGTAAGCCTTGCAACAGGTCCGTCAATACAGTCCAGAACATAGGCAAAATAGAAAAAAAATGCCCCTACGATATCAAAAGACCAGTCGCCTTTTAAAAAACTTATCCCTGAAATAATTCTCAAAAAAAATGCAGTAATTGAAATTATGTTTGGAGATATTTTTGTATGGTTCACAACTAACAAAACCATCCTGTTTGCCAAGGGGAGCACTCCCCATAATGCCCACCATGTTTTAAGCTGCAAGATGTTTTCAACTTGTTCTAAGGTATAGAGTTTTGGTCTGCTCAAATTTTTTCCTTGTTATACAATTTCAAAAACACTTCCAGTGGTTTCCTGAAGCATTGCAAAGACAATTTTTTTTGCTACATATTCAGCGTTAAGAAGCGTTTCCGGATCTTCTTTTCCAAAGTTTCTGTATCTTAACGGAGTATTTACCCTGCCAGGACTTGCCACATTAACTCTGATATTATCAGAGCTGACTTCCTCGGCAAATGCCTGGCAGAAATTAACAAGTGCTGCCTTTGAACCGCAATAAGCTGAATACCCAGCCCGGCCCCTTGTGTATGAGCTTGAACCAACAAACATAATATTCCCGTAATTTTGCTTTTTAAAATAGGGGAGCAATGCTTTAACTAAAAGAAAATTCCCTTTAAGATTTACATCATATATATGATCCCACTCTTCAACGCTTGTAAATTCAACATCCTTTCTTATAAGATCACCGGCACAGTTGATTACATAATCAATTTTTTTTTCATTATCCCAGATTGTTTTAAGAGTGTTTGTTATTGTGTCATAATTCGTAATATCTATTTCTGGAGATGTTTTCCTTCCAAGGGCATACAGTTTTTTTACATGAGGTTTCAGCAATATACTCAAGGCTTTCCCAATCCCACTGGTACCCCCAGCAATTATAATTATTTTATCAGAAAATAGTTCAGGTAAATTCATGTTTATGCTTTTTTCGGTAGATTGACAACGCAGCTGAAAGAGCTTGTCTGCAATATGAAGATCAATGGGATATGTGATTTTCATATTCTGCTTGTCTCCCATCACAGTAAATACCGGATGACTCATTTGCATGACAAGAGCACAATCATCAGTTGAATTTTTAATATTCCCATTTAATGCAGCTTGGTGAGCTTTTTTTATAAGTTGATATTCAAAAGCCTGTGGGGTTTGGCCTCGCCTTAAAAATGAACGATCAGGGATAGTGTCAATAAAGTTATTTTTATTTATCTGGACAATCGTGTCTGCTGATGGAATAACCGTATCAACAGCCTTATGTGTCTCAACCGAAGCAATCAACTCATTAATTGTTTCATTTGAAATAAACGGTCTGACACCATCGTGAATAAGAACGTATTTTGTTTTTTTATCACAGCAGTCTAACCCAATCTTGGATGATTCCTGTCTGGTTTCACCACCAGCCACAACTTTTGAAATTTTACTTAAAGAATATGTCCTGACAAATTGCCAGACAAAATGTATGAAATCTTCATTAGTTACAACTATGATTTCATGAATATTTTTGTTTTCCTGGAACACTTTTAAGGTATGAACAAGAATAGGAAGTCCGGCAAGTTTGGTAAACTGCTTGGGCGTCTTACCCATAAACCGCTCACCCGAACCGGATGCTAATATGATTGCTGAGTTCAATATTGCCTCTTAATTATAAGTTTTTATTATCTAAAGCAAAACGATATGCTTTTATAGTTTCATCGGCACACTTTTCCCATGAAAATAATTTTGCTCTTTCAATACCTTTTTTTGAAAGATTATTACGGAGTTTATTGCTTTTTACAATATCAATCATGGCCTGACATAATGCATCATCATCCTTTGGATCAATCATTATACCGGCATCACCCACCACCTCTGGCAGAGAACTTGTATTGGATGTGATAACTGGTGTCCCGCACTGCATCGCCTCAAGTGGAGGTAGACCAAACCCTTCATATAACGAAGGATAGATAAAAGCAAGGGCACCATTGTAAATAGCACTTAAATACTCATCAGGGATAAATCCTGTAAAAATAACATGTTTATTCAGGACAGGATCTGAAAGAATTTCCTGATAAAAATGATCTGTTTTCCATCCTTTATTACCTGCGATTATGTATTTAAAGTGGTTCATTCCTGGTTCTGAAAGAATTTTTTTAAAACACCTGACAGCAAATTGTAAATTTTTTCTTGGTTCTATGGTAGCAAGACTTAAAAAATAATCGCTCTGTGGAAGTCCGAGTCTCTGTAGAACTTTGGTTGTCTGGTTTTTGTTTTTTTGTGGATAATATAATTCTGAGCTTGCCGCCAGGTGTGTAATAAAAACCCGATTTTCGGAAATACCAGTATAATCGCACAAGGATCTTTTAGTGGCTTTAGATACGGCCAAAACCCAATCTTGGTGGATATCTATGCTTTGAACGATTTGTCGTGTGCGTTTTTTTTGGTTTATAGTACAAAAAGTCGGATAAAGAATAAAAATAATATCATGAATTGTAATGAACCTTCTGGTATTGGAAGAGCTGGCAAAACCAGGTATTGGAAAATAGGATGAATGAAAAATGTCATATGATTGCGGCAATGACTTGGTCTTTAATGACTGGAACGCTGTAGCAATAAGCAGTGATAACAAGAAATTGTATGGCATGGTACGGTGTTTCTTTAAAATGCCATACACCCAATTTTCAAAGTTTGAATTTTCAAAGATATACTGAACATCATATCCTTTGTTTTTTAAATAAACCTGTGACTCTTCCATTGCGTGTGGAAATTTCAGGGAGCTCAGAGAAAGCGCCACATCCAATCTGCCAAGCATTTGTTTCAACAGGTTTGATGTATAGCGGTAGATGCCGGTCTTGCCTGAATTTTCAAGCTGACCTTGAGCAAATTTGGATATATCTAATGCGATTTTCATCAAAGTTTATTAATCAAACACATGGTTATTGTTTCTTATTATCCAGTGCATAACGATATGCCTGTATAGTCTTATCAGCACATTTGTCCCATGAAAAGAGTGCGGATCGTTCAAGTCCTTTCTGGGACAGGTCATGGCGAAGGGTATTGATTTGAACAATATCAATCATGGCTTGGCATAAAGCGTCCTCATAATTTGGATCAACCATGATTCCGGCATCGCCTACAACTTCCAGTAGTGAATTGATATTGGAAGTAATAACCGGTGTACCGCATTGCATGGCTTCAAGAGGTGGCAGACCAAAACCCTCATATAGAGAAGGATATATAAAAGCCAAGGCTCCGCTGTAAAGTGCATTTAAATATTTATCTGGAATGTATCCTGTGAAAATGACATGCTTTTTCAAAACGGGATCTGTCAGAACAGACTTATACAATTCTTTAATTTTCCATCCTTTGCTTCCGGCAAGGACAAGACTGGTATTATTAAAGCCGGGTTCTGTTATAATTTTTTTAAAGCATCGAACAACAAATTCAATATTTTTTCTAGGTTCTAAGGTTGCAAGAGTTAAAAAATAATTTCTGTTTGGGACATTTAGTTTTTGAGTGATGGTTTTTATACGTTCAGCATCTTTCTCTGGATAATATAGGTCGGGCGATGCAGCCAGATGTGTGACAAAAATTCTCTCTTCCGGGATTCTTGCATAGTCGCATAAATATTTTTTTGTGGACTGTGACACTGCAATGATCCAGTCATGTTTTTTATTTATACTTTTTATAACATTGTGAACGCGTTTTGAATGGATGGACTTACAGAGTTCAGGGTGCAGAATAGCAATAATATCATGAATCGTAATAATTCGAACTTGTGTTACAGGGCTGATATTATCTGGTAGCGGAAAGTAGATGCTGTGGAAGATATCAATGGAATCAAGAAACTTTTTTTTCTTCAGAGATTGCAGAGCTAATGCCGTGTAAAGCATCATACCGTATTTATGTTTAAAACGAGGAGTGTCGATCATCAGCTTGTAAAGTTTTTTTTCAACTTTCGAATTTTCACAGAAGTATTGAATACTGTAACCGTTTTCTTTGAAAAAATTTCTGGTGATTTCTGCTGTATGAGGAAGCGAAAGAAAAGCAAAGAAAAGTTCAATATCTTTTTTCTTCAGTAATATTTCTGCTAGAGATGTTGCAACTCGATAGATTCCGGTCCTGCTGGAAGGATCAAGACAACCTTGACCAATGTTGGATGCTTCTAACGCGATTCTCAAATTCTATGCCTTAACTATTTTTTCATATATATCCAAATATTGATATGCAATATTTTCAGGCAAAAAGCATTTTGCTTTTTTAAGGGTATAACTCTGTTTGCCTTTAAGAAGACCCGGATTTAAAATGATCTTCTTTATAATATTGAATAAACCAGTAGGCTTTTCAGTTTTGTAAATAAAACCTGTTTTCCCATTGTCAATGAGTTGAGGAAGAGCTCCTTTGTTTGAACCGACAACCGGAATCCCATGTGCAAAGGCCTCTATAATAGATCTGCCAAAAGGCTCATTCCATAAAGATGGTACAATGAGAACATCAATTTTGCTAAAAAAAAGTTCCGGTTCTACAAAACCAAGAAAGTAAAAATTTTGGGATTTATACTTCCTATGAAGTTTCTTCTCATATTCATTTGTACCACGGCCTGCGATGAAAAACTCAAAATTAACTGTTTTTAGCTGTTTGAATGCGGCTAACGCTTTTTCTATTCCTTTTGACGGATGTAACCGTCCAATATACCCAAACCGCATACGATTTGAGGGTTTTTTTTTAAAATCTTGTACCACATCATAGGAATTGGGGATTATTATTTTGATTTTTGCATTTTTAAAATAACCTGAATCAAAATGTTTGTCTGCGATATAGCGGCTTATTCCAACAACACCGTCAACGATTGATGATTTGTGTTTTTTGTAAAAACTAAAACTTCGGCATTCAAAGCATTGTGAATCACAAAGTCTTTCCTTATGATACATCGTTGTTCTTGGACATAGCAGATAATGATCCCGAATTGTATGAACAATCGGTACCCTTTTTTTTTTCGAAGAAAGCCAAGCTGCTATGGAAAAACCTGACAAATTATTAGTATTTATAATATCGGGGTGTTCAATATGGATGATTTTTTCAGCAATTTTGCCCATGAGTGGATTACAGATGTCAAGCAGGTGCCAGATTGGCCTTGTTATGGAAAGATACTTGCCTACATTGAAAGGCCAATAGATATTTTTCAGACCAACGTAGTAAATTTTGACGCCGTTAATTGTATCAATAGTTGTGCCTTTATGTGGTGATAATGAAATAACTGTAACATGATGCCCTAACTTAACCAGAGCTTCGGCCAAAAATCGGACTGATAATTCAGCTCCTCCAATAATATTGGGTGGGTATAGTGAGTTAAAGATAAGTATTTTCATTCTTTTAATTTTGTCAGGTTTTTGTAAAGTTCAACTAATTCGTCAACTTGTTTATTGACATTGAATTTTTTTTCAACAAGTGTTCTGGCATTTTTTGTTATGGTTGAAAGGTCAAATTTATTTATAAGCATTTTTTCAATTATTTTTGATATGGCATCAATATCACGTTCAGGAACAATAAATCCTGTTTCTCTGTTTTTGATTAATTCGGGAATGCCAGAGTGCATGGTACTGATAACGGGGATTCCAATAGCCATGGCTTCCATGAGGACTACTGGAATACCTTCCATATCACCATTTGATGCAGTTACGCTTGGCGCGAGAAAAATATCTGTATTTTCAAGTGCCCCTATCACTTCTTTTCTGTTTTTCCAACCGACTATATCAATTTTGTCTTCCACATTTAGTTTTTTTAAAAGATTTTGTAAGTTGGATCGCAACAGACCATCACCAATAATTGTGTATTTAATATTACTAAATGTTTTTAGAGTCTTTGCTATAGCTTTAATACTGAATTCCAGACCCTTTTTTTCAATTAGGCGGGCAATGGATAACACATTTATTACTTTTTTATTTTTAAAGGATATTTTTGGATGGAATTTAAAGGAGTTGCCGTCGATGCCCATATGGTGAATCCGGATTCGATGTTTTTTACACCCAAGCGCAATAAGTCTTTTTTTCCAGAAATCGCTTATAGGTAAAAAAAGGTCACACTTTGTAAATAATGAATTGTATATATTTTCTCCATGTAATTTTAAATGGGTGGATATATCATGTCCGTGAAATGAAGTAATAAGTTTGCCTTCAAAGATTCCTAAATCTCGAAGAGTTTGCGCTTTTATTCCTTCCTGTCCAAAATGGCTGTGAATAATATCATATTTTTTTTGGGGTAATAATGGGATGATTTCATAAAAAAGTGTGAGGGATAGTGCTTTTAAACCGTATTTGAAAAAGTTCAATGATTTGATAACCGGTAGCGGGTTTAAGCGGACTCCCCAAAAAAACATTTTTGGAAAATGAAATAGTCTATACAATTTAGAATTTTTTCCAGGTAAAGGATAGGTGACTCGATTTTGGAGTTTGTATACAAAATAATCAGGATGAATTTGGTCGTTAGCATCTGGCCTTTCTGCATAGAGATCAACGTCAATTCCTCGCGTTAATAGTCCTGTTATCTGGTCAAGAATAAATGTTTCGGAAGTTTTGGGAAAAGATCCTACTAAAAAAGCAACACGCATAGTTTAATAATACTTTGATAAATTAATTGTTTAATGTGTAGTTAATTTTTTCATTCAAGTAAGAAGAGTACGATATAAGTCGATTGTTTTAGCCGCACTTATTTGCCACTTGAAATTATTTTCTGCAAACAAACGGGCATCCAGTCCGCGATGACGGCATTTATCAGGGTTACCACCCAATGATAAAACTGCATTCGTCATACTATCAATATCTCCTATTGGAAATAAGTCTGCAAATGACTTATCAGTATAGTCCTTAATACCACTAATGTTATTGCTTACCACAGGAAGACCGCATGCAATAGCTTCTAATAAAGCATTGTTCGCAGTACAATTGAGCATAGGTAATAAAAGCATTGATGCATTCTGATAAAGAGATCTAAGTTGGAAATCAGATAGGTTTGAATGCCAGAAAACTTGTTTATACTTGGAAATTTTATCAAACCCAGGATTATTACGGCGATCTTCAGGAACAAGTATATCAAAACGGAATCCAGAATCTATTGTTAATACTTTCTCAACTATAGTTGCCAGACTCTTAGTATCACGCAGCCATACTCCGGAAAAAATACATCTGGGGGCGTTATCCTTTTTAATTTTAAATTTAGTTTCATTTAATGGTTTGAAAAAATTAGTATCAATACCATGGGGGATGAAATGAACACGCCCGGGTAATAGTTCATCAAAGAATTTCAGATCTTGTTTACTTAAAATAATAAGGGCATCAAGTGATGATAGTAGATCTGTATTATGCCGTCCGTTTTTCCAAAGATTGACTGGTTGGTGAACTGTTCCAATTAGTTTGCCTCTCTTCCTTTTGAGAATCTTAGAAAGAATAGCAAGACTTCTTTCCACATATAGAACGTGCGTAATATCATAGCTTTTTCTGATAAAATGTAACAAAGTCCTAATTTCAGTAATAAGACCGTTATGATCATAAGTTTTACTTAGTTCTAAATTGCTGAATAGTTTATTCAGGGTTCTTTGAAGTATGACTGGTATAGCCAGTTTAGTACGATAAATGTTTTTATGCTTTTGCTCATCATTAGCTTTGATATAATGGCATAAAAGATCATAGCCACTATGTTGGCCCATCCAGGGAAATTGCTCTCGCAACCAGCAAATTCGGAGTTTATGAGAAGTCATTTATTTGTATCGTATAAATTTTTTATTGTGGCAGTCATTAAAGAATATATCATATGGAATTGATAAAAAAGGCCTTTTGAAAATTGACGTTTCCTCAAGGGTTTTCTTAACAGTGCAGCCCCCCAAACTACCTCTTCATCATTTAGTGTACTGCTATTCAATGGAAGAATATTGTAGTTGTTTTTTTTTGCGAATTTATCAACAGCAAAAACTACACCCTCATAATTTGGATCATTTTCCCTGTAGTCATGGCAAAAAATGTAACAACCGGCTTTAAGCCATAGATGAATAATGTTTAATTCTTTTATTACGGCATTATATGAGTGTTGGGCATCAACAATTGCAAAATTTACAGGTTTATTTGTCTGTTTTAAATAGTCTTTTAAAGATTGGGGTAGCCAACCTTGCACTAACTCAATTTTGGGATTGTTCTTAAAATATGAATTAGTCTCAGTTAATTCATTGATTACATTTGGCAGGTCAAAGCTTGCAATTCGGCATTCCCCGAGATTGTTAAGCGATATGAAATCTGCCAAGAATCTTGTTGTTTGACCATGGAATGTGCCTGTTTCAATAATTAATTTTGGTTGTGAGATTAAAAGTAATTGGCCAATTATCATTTTTTCGATGAATCCGATTGATCCGGATTGATGAGTCATTCCAGGATACTTAACAATTTCTTCAAATAATTTGTTTGTTTGTTTGCTATTCATTGATAATTTTGCCGTAGTATCGTTTTCTCTTGTGAAACCATAAATCTATCACATTGGAGCCAATTAACTCATTGATCCCATCCAATTCCCTCTCAAATAGCTTGTCTAAAAACCTCTTGGTTTCCGGGGCCATTTCCGGAATTTTATTATCGATAATTGGATTGATTTTGTTATGTAATTTATTAAGCAGATTAGTAATTTTAGAAGATATCTTTGCCGAGGGAACGTTGTATGGAAGTTTTCCACGATACATCGTGTTACCATAGCCGCGTAGAATTTTGTTTTTTAATATTTGTAGATTTGTGTTTTTTGGAATTATACCTTTATTCGAATGAATATCGAAAGCAGTGGCTGGCAGCTTATCAAAGGAAACATTTAGAAACTCAAATAATTTGCGTGAGATTCGCTTCTTGTCGGAAAGATACTCTTCAAGAATGAAAAAGAATACATGCTTTTTATTGATGTACATTAGTAAGTTTTCAATTTGATTTAAATACATACTTCTATCTAACACAGAATGCGGATTGTACCTTAATGTATCTTCAAAGTTGAAAATAGCTCGGCCAGTTCTTAGCATATGCCAATACTGAGAATATGCTCTTTTGGTTGGGTGCCTGAGGCAAATAATCACTTTTATTCGCTTTTTTTGAAGGGAAATTCTCATTGGCGCATTCCATGACGATAGGTAGCATGTCGAATCTTCACCGATTATTGAATTTTTTGGAGCCTCTGCAAAAAAGTTGGAATACCAATCCCAATATAGATTTGGGTCGTTTGTTATGTCTGGCACACACCATTTTTTTTTCAATCGGAAGAAAAAATCGCTGTGCTGGAGTATATCATCAATATCAAAAAAGTTGACCTCTGATTTTGGAATAAAAATTTTAGGATGAAGGTCAAGCAGGCAATGAACGGTAGAAGTTCCACATTTCATAGCTCCACAAATAATGAAATCTGGCATGCGCACTCCTTTAGGTGCAATCCAATTGTTTTTATAGTTTTTTTTCAAGTATTTTATCTGTAGTATTGGGTCTATTCAGGTCTTCTTCGTAGGAGGCTGAACTGGAAAAATTGGTAGCAACTCTCTTGTGAAGGATTATTCATTTATGATCTTAATAAGTTTATTTTGGGAGTCATGACCTATTATTAATGACTTAATATACTCGTCTGGATTTATTCTTTTAAGAATATTTGCACTAAAAAAGTTAACCAGAAAATCAATAGCAGCTGATCTATGAATCTTTAAATGTTTAAATAACAGTTTTATAAACTTTGTAAAATGTAATTGTCTAAAAGACCTCATTAAAAATTGTCTTCGGTATATATATTGTATATTATGTATATCCTTATCACTAATATTCGGTGAAAGATGTTTCACTTTTTGATAGGCCATTTCAATCATATCACACAAATGAATGGGGAATTGAACTGATTGAGTATATTTTAGATCAGACAGCTGTTTTGAATGCAGTCTCCAGGTCGCCAGGTATTTTGGGATATGAAGAATATTTGATATTAACGATGCACGTACACCCCATTCAAAGTCAGCAATTGATCCCAAATTACATCTGAATAAACCAGTCAAATCGAATAAGCTTCTCTTTATTAATAGCTGAGTTACAGAGGTATAAACTGTTGACCACCCTCCATGCATGAAAACATCATGCGGGCTATAGCGAATATGGTATTTGTTAATAAGATCCCCCAAAAAAAGTGTTTTTTCCCAGTGCGACCATTGGTTTTTATGAGCCTGACCGCCCTCATTAATTATTTTTAAGCAACAATGAGCAATATGACATTGAGAATTAGCCTCTAAGTTATTCAGCATTATTTCAAGGCAACTCGAATCCATGGAATCATCACTTGTAGCAATGTATATATATTTACCTTGTGCATGTAAAATTCCTTTGTTCCATGCATCGTACGGCCCGTTGCGGGGCTCTTGAAATAATCGGAATCTGTCATCCACACCAGTAATTTCATTTAAATATTCCCAGGAACCATCATCAGAATATCCATCGATAATGATACATTCCCAATCTTTAAAAGTCTGTGAAAAAATACTTTCAATCCTATCCGGCAGGAATTGGATGTGATTTAGACATGGAAGAATTATTGACAGGTTAGGTGACATAATCAGGAGACCTTTGCACGAGTCACCCGATTTTCTTTGGTTAACTCGAATACAGCCTCATTTTGTTGATAAATTTTTATCATTTTCTTACTAAAATTTTCATTATCTATTTGATTTTATTGAATATTTATGTTATATTGTAAGCAATCAAAACACTTTAAGAGGGCAACATGGCTTACAAAAAAATCGATAAATATTTTTCCTTTGCTGACATTGCTATTCAAAATAATGCTGATAAAAATCGTTCCTTAATATTCTTAAATAAGATTAACTCTGCAATTGACTGGCATCCAGTTCAAGAGATGCTTATTAAATTTTATCCGTTAGGTAAATCCAATAAAGGAGAACGACCCTATTCTCCCTTGCTTTTGTTTAAGTGTATGCTGCTGCAAAAGTGGTTTCAAATTAAATCTGATCCTGAGCTTGAAAGCCAGATCAATGATCGAATTTCTTTTAAGTCTTTTTTTGATATGCCTTGGGATTGTCTTTCTCCTGATCATTCTACTTTTTCCCGCTTTAGAAAACGCCTTTCCAAAGATGTCATGATTCAAATTAACAGTGTCCTTCTCAAACAATTCTACAAACAGGGTATTTCCATTAATGAAGGTGTTGCTGTTGATGCCAGGCTGGTTAAATCTGCAAGCAGACCTATCTCCAATAAAAAGATGGAGGAGCTTAGAGAAAAACATAATTCTCCTGAAGGCAAACTTGATAAAAATGGCAATCCGAGAAAATTTATCAGAGATTTGGATTCTGACTGGACCATTAAGAATGACGAAGCCCATTTCGGGCTTAAGGAACATACCTCTGTTGATACCAGGAACGGCTTTATTCTTGCTACAACTTTGAGTCCTTCCTCTCATAATGATTCCAAGTATCTTCCTTATGTAATTATTTATAGTATGCATACAGATAAAATCCAGGTCACCTATGCTGACAAAGGATATGCTGGTGTTCCCAATCGTGAGTTCCTTGCCTTAAACAATATAAAAGATGGTATTATGCGTAAGGACAACATCAATGCTAAGTTAACCGATTTTGAAATCAAACGGAACAAAGCTATTTTAAAATACAGATATATAATTGAACAGCATTTCGGCATCAGCCATATGTATGACAATGGAAACCAAGCACGATTTTCGAAAATGGTGACTAATATTATTGATATTATGTTCAGGCAGTTTACTTTCAATTTGAAAAAGGGGGCCAGGATATTTACTTGGATAGGTGCGCCAAGGCACCAAAATCCGTGTCAAAAACCTCATCTGGAGTTAAAATCAAGCTGGTTGACAGCCGATTACCTCTCAAAAAGGTTTGAATTTGTGTTGTAATGGACTCGCTTGAGTCCTGATTTTTAAAATTTTTGTTCAAAATGTTATAGTTTGAGGTGTGGCCCGATCTTGCAAAGCTCTGAGTTTTGTCTTCTATTCTTCCCACATTGGATATTGTTCTGGATTTTTCCCCTTTGCCTCAATAACACGAGGATAAGTAATCCCAGGTTGTTGTACTTTATCTTTGTGCCTTTGAATAATTTTTAAATTCATTTATTTTCTAATTTTAGATTTAAAATCAGTCTAAGATTTTAAATTTTATCAGTGATGATATATAGCTTCATAAAGTTATTTCACTTGTTCATGGTCGATTATTTTGATATTTTTTAAGAGATAATAAAGACATCAAAACATACCATGCATAAAAAAAACTTAGAAAAATTCCAGTAATACTTCGATATCCGTTACAAGTAATAATATTATGTGTCAAAGCAACTTTCATAGAATTAAGGAGACTGGCAAAAGAATACCTCTCTCCTTTTAAATATCTAGCCTCGCCTTCTTTGATTATATAGCGCCAATGTTTTTCAAATAGTTGTTTATAGGAATCTATCCAGAAATGCTTTATATAACTGTTTTCATCCCACTTTAAGGTGACACTACTAAAGCCATCCAATAAAGTTGGCCCGCAATGAACTAACCCAGGAAAATTACTCCTGAATCTGTTTAAAACGACTGGTTTTGTTTGATTTTCGCCTCCCCAAATTGTAGAGGAAAGACGTTTGCCTCTAAAATAAAATTGAGAAGGAATTTTGATAAGGCCCAATGCTGGAGTGTTAGAAATATGTGCTTCTATAATACTTTTAATCCCAACTGACAAAACTTCATCAGGATCCAAAAGAATTACCCAATCATTTCTTGCATGGTTAATTACTTTCGCATGAATTTGTTCAACAATAGGCATTCTTTTAATATGCAGAACTTGAGCGCCTAATTCCATTGCAATATTTACAGAAGAATCTGAAGAGCCTAAGTCAATAACCAAAATCTGGTCGCAAAACTTTAAGCTACCTAAACATTCACACAGTCTACGTTCTTCGTTAAAGGTTACAACAATTGCTGAGAATTTGATTTCTTCCATCTTATATCTGTGTGATACATTTACAGAGCCTTTCATCATTTTTTTTTATCGCTCCTATAATAATAGAGGAATAGTTTTTTTTAAAATAATTTCTATTTTTAGAATAATTTTTAGAAAAATCCACTACTTTTTTATCATGTAATGTTTTTATTTTTAGTTTTTCTTTCGTCACTTTTTTTTTTACTTGAGAAAATTTATCTAATAAAAATGGATAATTAAAATGTTGACAGACTTTTTCGAATTCAGAATCTAAATCCTTAATCATCCTCTCATAGGTGAGTATTGTTTTTTTTTTTGAATAATTTTCTTCAAAAAGCCACTTTTTCAAATGCTGCCCATAGAGATTGGTCCAATTCAACACTCTATTTATATCATCCATATCCTCATTGTAATATCTCATCTGCGAATATATTGTATCGACAGGGTTGCGGTACAGATATATTACATTTTGACATCCTTGTATTGTTAAATCTTCATCATGGCGATGATAACAAGTGAACTCCACTGCTTTTTTGTAATAAAAAATTCTAACTAAACTAGGTTTCTCAAAATATAATTCCATTAGCATACGTAACCAATGGCTTCCAGTCCGTGGGAAACTTATCAGCCATGGGAAATCAGGCTTATTAAGAAATTTGTTAATTATTTCAGGGTTTACTGCTATTGACGTTTGATTTTTTAATTTTCTTTTTTTTACTAATTTTTTAAGAATTTCTACAACCATTGATAGCCTATTTCAAAGTTTATAATAAGTTAGTATAGATTAACAGCCGATTGAAATGATTTTGATCAATCAATTGACAATAGATTTGATGATTATATCCTCTAAAGCATAATCAATAGAGATGTCTTTACAATTCCCAAAAGCTATACAACACCATCCCGTTAGTGGGTGATATTTTGAAGTATGTCCAGTATATTTGGGATAGAAAACAGAATAATTGCATTTTAAATAATTTTCTATAAATTGGAAAGAACACTCTTGATTCTGATATGTATCAAACTTAAAAATATTTTCTTTACCGGGAACCAAAAAATCATCAATTAGCAGAAAACCTCCTGTAAAGGTTGAGGTAATAAATTCTACTTCCTCACGTAGTGGCCATTTAAATCCATAACCATGGGCATCAAGCCAGAATAGAATTTTTTTATTGAAAAGGGCTCTCTTTTTGTATTTGATAAGGTCAATAAACTGCTGAGACGTTTTGTTGTAGATGGTAACGTTCGGATATTTTGAGGTGTTTTTGACAGCTGCATGGAATGCTGACTTGTCTGGTTCGCAGGAAAGACACTTAATGTGTTTAAAGGAACGCGCAACATGAGCTATAGTTGAACCAACGTTGGTTCCAGTCTCAATAAAGTAATCGCAATCTTTGATCAATGTATCGACTAAACCAAGCAGATATACGTCACCATGAAATCCGATCTCTAATAAAGGGGAAAGTTTTCTTTTTGTCCTGTTTTTATGAAACATGAGTTGCCAAAGTTTTAGCATGAAATCGTCCAGTCAGGATTAGGAATATGTATCAATCCATAAGGGACAATATAGTCATCTATAATACTATTAGCCCTTACAGTCTCAATATCAAAATGGCGTATGTTAACTAATTGGTCATAACCTCTATTGATATCCCGGACACTTAAGGTTATAGAGTATGTCCCAGGGAGTAAGCACAAGTTTTTAATCCTCAATATGCCCTTCTTTCTCTCGTTAGGTTTTAAGTTGAAAGAACCTTCATCATCTCTACTCAGTATGGTTGTTATTCTTTGATCAAAAGAAGAATTTATACCTACTACAAATTGAAGGTTGTTTAAGTTTTTTATTGCAGCACATTCGACCTCTATAGCAAATGATTCTCCAAATTTAAATGTATTTGTGAGTTTTTCTGTTGAGTCAAACAATCGGCATTTGGAAATTCTAATTTTTTGGCCAAAATTTCCGTTTCTTGGCAAAGAATAGAGATTCTTTTTGTTGGAATTTTTGGAAAAGTTTAGAAGATATTCGTCGATCACAATATTCACATTTCCGATTTTTTTAATGCTTCCTTTTTCAATGAGGATTACATTATCACATAATTGTTGTACTGCGGCCATGTTATGACTTACAAATAATACCGTCCTTCCTTTTTTTGCCACCTCTCCCATCTTTCCTATGCATTTTTTCTGGAATGAAATATCGCCAACTGCCAACACTTCATCAACTAACAATATTTCAGGTTCTAAATGAGCAGCCACTGCAAAGGCAAGGCGTACATACATTCCAGAAGAATAACGTTTGACAGGGGTATCAAGGAATTTCTCCACTTCTGAAAAAGCAACAATCTCATCAAACCGCATTCGGATATCACTTTTAGTCATGCCGAGAATTGCGCCATTAAGAAAAATATTTTCTCGTCCTGTAAGTTCAGGATGAAATCCGGTTCCCACTTCGAGAAGGCTTGCTACTCGTCCTTTGATGTGGACTCTGCCTGTGGTAGGATGCGTTATTCGGCTCAGGAGTTTAAGAAGGCTAGACTTCCCGGCGCCGTTTCTTCCGATTATACCAAGGCGGTCTCCCTGCTTGACCTCAAAATTAATATTTTTTAAAGCCCAGAACTCTTCAGTATCAATTTTTTCAGTGTTAGGTGAAAATGGATGACGAAAATGCTGGTACATGCTTCTGACACCATGTGCCATGGTGTCACGGAAGGTTTGATATTCACCCTGTTTCTGGTGCCCTATCGTATATTTTTTACCCAGATTCTCAACTGTAATGATACTTCCCATAATATCCTATATAATATCGGCAAAACTACGTTCGGTTTTATTGAAATACATGATTCCGAAAAGAAAAAGAAAAATTGCAAATCCTATGGAAATGATAAAACCCGGCCAAAAAATTGAAATATCTTTTCCAAGCAGGCACCATCTGAACCCGTCAATAACCCCCACCATCGGGTTTAGCGAATATAGCATCCGCCATTTCTCAGGGATAACACTGCTGCTAAAACCAACCGGTGAAATATAAAGTCCAAACTGAACAATAAACGGCACCACATATCTGAAATCTCGATATTTCACGTTGAGTGCGGAAATGATATATCCGGCACCTAGGGATGTTAATATCGCCATTAGCAGCAGTAAAGGCAGTAAACATATTTTTATATCCGGCATCACCCCGTACCAGAGCATCAGGATAATAAAAATTGCAAACGAAACAGCAAAGTCGATCAGGCTTACAATCATTGCTGTTGTAGGTATGATAATTCTTGGGAAATAGACTTTTGAAATAAGTTGAGTATTGTTAATCAATGAATTGCTTGCTTCGGAAAAAGTATTGCTGAAAAACTGCCAGGGAATCATTGCCGCAAAAACCAATAATGGGTAGGGGATATCACCCGAGGGAAGTTTTGCGATTTTGCCGAAGATAATTGTAAAAACAATCATAGTTAAAAGAGGTCTCAATACACTCCAAGCAATACCGATCACAGTTTGTTTGTATCGAACAAGCACATCCCGCCAAGCAAGAAAATAAAATAGATCTCTGTATTGCCAGAGTTCTTTCCAGAAATTTTTAATTGTTTTATCTGGTTCAATAATTAATTCAAATTTTGACATAATTCTTTTGTGATCATTTTTAAAATTTTTTACTTTGCAGCCAAGCTTGAATTAGCATGCTATAGTTCATAGCATATGAATTGATACTAAAAATGGCTATTGAATATCCATTTTAATGCTCGACGCCCAGAATTCATCTTCAATTTTTCTTACTCTTGAAATAATTGCTGTGCATGTTTTTCTAGTAACCTTGTCAAACCCGCTATCAAGTTGAGTAGCCAGATTTTTCATGGTAAAGTCACAGTTCCTTGCCACATGATTTTTTACTACTCCCCAGCATGTTTCTATCGGTTGTAGCTCTGGATGATATGGTGGTGTTCTTAGGACTTTATGACCGTGAGTGGCTGCTATTTCATCAACCGCATAGATCGGTTCCGGTGCCATTTTTTTCAAAACTTCAATCAACTCGGTTTTGAGGCAATCATCACGGCAATATACTTTGTTTTGCTCCAACCACTCTTTAATTTTTTTCTTAGAACTTTGAGGAGTTGGGGGTGAATGTTCTGAAAGAATATTGTGATAGGAAGCATTGTCCATAATAATGAGGGAATGTTTGGGAATATTAGGGAGAAGCATCTCTGTGAACCATTTTTTAAACAAATCCCAATTCATTTGACCATGATAATCTCCTGTTTTCCTCGTGCTCTTGAAAACAAGCTTTGAGCCAGGAATCCAACCGGAATGAGTAATTGCATTAAGGATTATAAAACGCTCACCGTTTCCTGTAGGTTTTTGCACCCATGGGCCATCTTCGCCATAATACCAAATGAAATCATTGCTGTGGTTTTTGTTTACATATGATTCGTCTAAATAAACTTCAGGACGGTGTGTTGCGGTGTCATCCCCTTTGTCCCGATTATTTCTTTTTTCCCTAAGATAACGCTGTCTCGCCGCAACAACATGATCCTTTTCTTTTAAATGTTGAGTGCGCGTTCCTTTCCCAAACTCAAAGCCCCATCTGTTGAGAGTCCTGGCTAATGTGGCTTTGTGAAATGATTCATCAGCGTATTCTTCCTTCAAAAAATTTTTAATATCTGCAAGTGTAATATGCTCCCCTTTGTTATTTGCATTCCTAATGTAGGTGCGGACAACTTCCTGGTGTGAGGCGCTTACAGCATGAACAGGGCGACCACGCATCTTTGTTTGCTCATCAAGCAGATCTGGGTCACGATTATAGTTTGCCATAATCCGCTTGACTGTTGCCATGCCAATACCAAGAGCATCGGCTGTGCGTTTTACGCTTGGCTCTTTAGGTTTTATCTTAATTTGATCAAAATACTGCTTAACTGATACTGCTAGCTTTTTTATCTCCGGTGTCAAAGGTTTGCCTCTGCGTGAAATCATAATCTATCCTTTTTGCGTAGTGATTGAAATTATGGATAGATTATCATGCCATATCTGTTTTAGTCAAGTATCAATTCATATGCGATTAACTATAGTGTTTGATTTAGCTCCGCCCCTTAAATTACAGACAGTTTTTATTGTAACTATCTAAAATTACTCCCTATTTGTTTTAAAAATTTCTATGAATCTTAATGTGAAGTATTACTACTTTAAAAAAGATTAGTCAAACATTTGGTGGTATGAGGCAAAAATAATATTCCTTTTTTTCATATTAATAAAAAAATCCATATAAATTTTCCAGGGTTTCTAATGGTTTTTATCCCTGTACAAAACTTCTTTATGTTTAAGATAAAACCTGCCCGTCCAAATATTCAATAGAGTGATAAACAGTCTATCTTTATACTCCAACTTCATTGAAACCGGACAGACATTCAACAACATCTTTTGTTGTGATTTGCAGCATGCAGGCGTTTTTATTGGGACAGGGTGGGATGGTGCCAAATTTCGTACATGGGCTGCATTCAAGGTTTTTATTGATAACTTTATGTTTCTCTCCCTGTGGCACCCATTTGATTTCAGTTCCTGATCCAAAAAGAGAGATGGTCGGAGCGTCTGCTAATACACCAAGATGGAGGATGCTGGAATCTGTGCTGATCAGTAGTGATGCCTTTTGCAATATCCTGGTTGTTTCTGGAATTGTCAGTTTATTGCACATATTTATGATTTTTTTTGTTTTACAGAAGTTGAGGATTGTTTTTATCTGGGTGATTTCTTTTTGTCCGCCGAGGAGTATGCAATAATAACCAGTTTTAACAATGTGATCTACTGTTTTTGCCCAGCGTTTTTCAGGCCAGAGTTTTTCTTCAATGGAGGCCCCCGGGAAAAGGCATATATATTTATTCCCGGCAATTCCAGGCAGCAGGTTGGTTTTTAAGTTTTTAAAATATGGAAAATCCCATGCAAAAGATTCATTAATATTAAGGGTTTGAAATATCAGATTCCAGAACATTCTGGCTTCATAAACATCATGATGATATGGAATCGATATGTCATACATCTTTTGTCTCTTATTTACCTTAAAACCTGCTTTTAAATCTGCTCTAAGAAATCTTGTGATAATGGCTGATAAATAGTGGGACTGCTCTGTATCAATTATAAGATCATATTTTTTTTTATATGCCCCAAAAAGGTCAAAAGGATTAGTATAAAATAGAATTTTGTTTATAAAAGAAACTGTTTGAAAAGCTTGTTGATTTCTTGGCTCACATAATATGTCAATTTTTAAATGTTTAATTTTTTTTGAGACAGCTTTTAAAACAGGCAGTAAAAGCAGGGCATCTCCAAGTCCTCCGGGTCGGATTACAAGTATTGTTTCAGGGGTGTCGATATTGATCGGTTTCTTCAGGTTCTCTTTTTGGAAAATTTTTAAACAGACTGGACCAATGCATTTATCAATAAATTTTAAAATTTTTATTGAATTGAACATTATTAGTATATGACTATGCTAAGAAACAGTAAAAATATCACAGTTGTAAATAAAAGTTGTCTGTCTGAAAAAAGAGTTTTAATTGGATCAGAGCCTTTTCCAAGATCCGTCAGATAGATAAACCTGAATATGCCATAAGAGCCGGGAAGAATAGAATACATGACAAGTGTGCCATGCTCAACAGCGTAAAGAGCATATACAACCAGGGTAATGCTGCCGCATGCCCACAGCATGCTGTTGAGATAATTCAATGAATATCCAACCTGGCTTTTGCGATGTAAAACAGCATTCTCTTTTCCAAGTTTTTTAAGTTCGTTCACTCTTTTGGCAATGGAAATCATCATGGCTATAAAAAAGACCGTTAAAAACAGCCAGCTTGAAATTTCAACACTGCATACTGCTCCTCCTGCAAGAATACGCAGGACAAATCCAAAGGCAATTGTAAATATTTCAAAAATTACTATCTGTTTCAAATATAGAGTGTAACTTGCAGTCAGGAAAGCATACGCCATAAGATAGTAAACAAATTTAACAGGAAAATTAAATGCAATAAGGCAGATTAAAATTAAAAGCAGAACAAATCCTGAAAGATTAGCCGCTTTTTTCCCGGTTATGGTTCCTGCACAAAAGGGGCGGTATTTTTTATCTGGATGGAATTTATCGGTCTTTCTGTCCATCCAGTCATTTAATATATAGCCAAGACCTGAAACAAGGCTGAAGATAAAAACTCCAAGGCCGGTTATATAGATTTTATCATCAATGATATTCCCGGAAAAGAACAGGGGTGCAAACAGCAGTAAATTTTTTATCCACTGGTAGGGACGCAAAAGGCGTATATAATTTTGTATAGTATCCATATATAATTATAAGGTTTCGTTGAAGGCTTTTAATTTTTTCATGTCATTGTCAAATGAAATTACGACCCTGGAATTTGAGGAATTAGCTGCAAGAATACAATCTACAATATCAATATTAAGATCTCTATATTTGAGTAATGCTTCAATAATTTTTGATTTACCACTATTTACAATGCCTGCAAAATTTAATATTCCACTTAATTTTTCAACAATTTCTTTTCTTGGGATATTATAAAATTTGTTCATTACATAAATGCATTCAGCAATCACAACATCCAGAATCTCAGCCTTTTTTGTTCCCTTGGATACTTCTATCATAAATGCTTCAGCTTTGGGACTGAGCTTAGCATGATCTCCCAACAAATATCTTAAAATAACATTTGTATCAATCAGATAAACCTTCCTGGGCAATTTCATTAACTATTTCTCCTTTGATTGTTTTCCTTATTGTTTTCAGAGGAATGTAATCCTTAGCATATTTTTTCAGACTTCCGGCTAAATCTCCGGCTGAAGAACCTGGAACTCCTTTTATCCTTATCTGGCTATTTTCCACAAGAAACAATATTCCTCCTTCATTTTCGACCTTAAGAGTCTTCCTTATAGTCTTAGGTATTGTCACTTGTCCTTTCTTTGATATTCTGGCATACATTTTCCCACCTCTTTACTTAAATTTATTTCTATATTTTAATAATAATCCTACTTTATATTTTTTGCAAATTTTTTTCTTGTGATAAATATTGATGGCCCTGTAAAAAGTCGAAATCAGCAAATTTGGTATCAATAATTTCAGTGAGTTACGCTGAGAAAAATGCCAAAACCCGACTTTTTACGAGTCCATCAATATTAAATAAGGGGGGTGGTTAATTAGCTCCTCCTGTGGTATCCTCAGGAGCATGGCTAAAAAAGTTACTGATTTTCCCAATACATATCGCGAATTTGTGCAGTATTTTCCTGACGACCATATATGCGCTCGTTATCTGGAAAAGTTACGGTGGCCAAAGGGGTTTTGTTGTCCTGCTTGCCAGATGAATATAGAACCATGGCGACAAACACGTGACCGATTAGTTTGCCCTGCATGCCGTCACCAGACTTCGGTGACGGTTGGTACTATCATGGAAAAAACACGAACACCATTAACGACTTGGTTTGAAGTAGCGTGGCATCTAACAACGGCCAAAAATGGTTTTTCTGCAACAACTTTGGAAAGAACATTAGGTGTCAGCTATCGTACAGCGTGGGCAATGCTTCAACGTTATCGAGTTTCTATGGTGCGTAGCGAACGAAGCTGTTTGGTGGGCGGAGTAGAGGTCGATGAGACCTTAATTGGAGGTGTCAAGGAAGGGGGAAAACGTGGACGCGGAAGTAGTAAACCTATCATTGTGATTGCTGTAGAGGTTAAAGAACCTAAAGGTTTTGGGCGAGTTCGGATACGTCATATCCCTGATGCTTCTGCTGAAAATCTACATCCCTTCATCTGTGATGTAGTAGATCGAAGTGCTACTGTAATGACAGATGGTTGGAAAGGATATAATGGCCTGTCAAAGAAGAAGTACAGGCATAAGAGGATAGTATTATCTTCATCGGATGATCCTGCTCACGTCGCTATGCCTGGTGTACATCGGATTGCAAGCCTCCTTAAACGCTGGATTCTTGGTACTCATCAGGGATCTTTTGTCCCTGCACACCTGCAGTCATATTTGGAGGAGTACACTTTCCGATTTAATAGACGTACCTCAGGCAGTCGTGGCCTTGTTTTCCGTAGACTTATGGAGCAAGCTATGGTTACGGGGCCTGTCACGGGAAATGATATTACATTTGGCTACAATTGGGGACAAAGTCAAATAGGAGGAGCTAATTAACCACCCCCTTTAAATAATATATATTTTAAACAATCTGTTTGAATTTTTGTTTGACTCCTGGCAATTGAAACAACATTGACAATATTTGGAAAATTAATTCAAAAATTGTTCCCACATATTGTAAAAATGAAATTTTTATAAATGTATTATCTTTTATCTGTTTGCAAAATAGTTAAAAAATATTTGAAAAATCAAGATGTTATAAAAAATAATATTATTTTTATAAACAATGGCACCCTTTTTGTATTATAACATTTACCAAGACGACAGGTTAAGTTTTAAGAAAGTAACATAAACAAAAAAACGGAGGTGACAAATGTACAATTGGCTAAAAAAACACAGAAATCAGAAAGGCTTTACCCTGATTGAGCTTATGATTGTTATTGCAATTATCGGTATTCTTGCTGCAATTGCAATTCCACAGTTTGCAAGCTACAGAGCAAAATCTTACAATACTGCATCTGTTAGTGACATCAGAAATTTGAGAACTGATCTTGAAGCATATTATGCAGAGTGGGATTCATATCCATGATTAACACCATGTTAATAAAGTCCGATTTTGTTAATTTAAAACATTAATTTATAAAAACAGGAGAGATACAATGAAAAAAATTATAATGGCGATACTTGGCTTATTTATTATCATATCCTTTGCAACTACAGCTTCTGCTGCTGATGGAGCTGCTATATCTATAAGTGATGCTGGTGGTACTGGAGGAGCTTTAGACTTTAATCCTTCATCTAGCACTAGTATTGGTGCATTTACAGCTGAAAATACTTTTACAATTGTTGCAGCAAGCACTAAAGCTGGTGAAAATGCAATAATATATGGAGTTATTTCAACCGAAAATGTAATTTATCAGGCATCTGTAGATTTATCTGATACTTCAGTTACATTACCAACTTCTGCTACTGCTCTTCCAACAACTGACACAAGTGATTGGAAGACTAAATCAGGAAGCACTCCACCCTAGCTCTAGCTAACTCCAACTAAAAGTATATTAGAGTTAAAATTTTGTTTAAAAATTTTAAAAGCAGCTCTTTCCCCTCAAAGGAGAGAGTTGCTTTTTTTATTGCTCTTTCAATCTGAGAATTGCTATATACGCTTATGTCCAAAATACTTATAAAAAAAATATCCAAATCCTATATATCTGATTTTAAAAGAGAGAAAAAAATTGCTGTTGATAATATCTCTTTGAACATTGATACTACAGAGGTCTTTGGGATTATTGGCAGAAACGGGGCAGGTAAGAGCACAATCATTAAAATGATAATGGGCTTTATCAAACCTGACAAAGGTGACATTACAATTGATGGTAAAATTCCATCTGATCCTGACTCTCGCCTTAAAGTAGGCTATCTTCCTGAGAATCCATATTTTTATGATAATTTATCAGCAGAAGAGTTGTTAAAATTTTCCAGCACTGCTTCCGGCCTTGATAAAGAAAAAGCGAGAAAAAGAATAGATAAGATATTACAACAGGTTGACCTCTATTCCGTTAGGAAACAAAGACTTCGGACATATTCAAAAGGAATGACACAAAGGGCTGGTATCTGTTTTGCCCTGGTTCATGACCCCGATATCATTATTCTTGATGAGCCCATGTCCGGATTAGATCCTTTTGGAAGGAAAATGGTTATTGATCTGATTAAAGACTTACAAAAAAGAGGGAAGACAGTTCTGTTCTGTTCGCATATATTAAATGATGTGGAAAGGATATGTAATCGGGTTGCCATTATGGATTCCGGGATTTTGAAAGGGATTTTTACAAAACAGGAAATTTTTGAAAGTAATGGTATGGAAGAGTTGTTTTTAAATGTTGTCCGGGGAAAATAACATGTACAGGAAAATGATCTCCTTAATAATTTTATCCTTTAAGGAAGGTGTCAGAGACAGGGCATTGATTGGTGCTGGTTTATTCTCTCTTATGATGATGGGCAGTGCTCTCGTTGTTGTAAGCATGTTTATGAGAGATCTTGATAAAGTCTCTGTTGATATCAATCTTTCTGCTATAGCTTTTGCCGGGCTTTTATTAACTTTTTTTGTTTCCATTAACCTGATGGCTAAAGATATTGATAAACATACGATTTATTGTGTTCTATCCAAGCCCTTTTCAAGAAGCCAATATATATGGGGTAAATATCTTGGTATCATGCTTTTAATATTTATGGCGTTTTGTATTCTTACCATATGTAGCAGTATTACCATTTTGTTTATAAAATCACAATATGAATTCTATTTTAAGAGTTTTTCCTGGATTGAGTTTTATAAGGCAGTTTATGCTCAACTGCTGCTGCTGTTTTTGTTAAATGCAGTGGTTGTCTTTTTCAGTACAATTACAACAAGCTCATTTATCACGCTTTTGTTCAGTATATCCACTTATCTTGCAGGGCAAACCATAGAAGAAGTAGTTGTGTTTTTAAAATCAAAAAATGCCATGGATATGCCCTTATCTGAAAGTATAAATGCAATTATTGATATTGCTCAGTATATCCTGCCCAATTTATCAGTATTTGATTTAAAGGTTCAGTCCGCCCATGCCATAACCATATCATATAACTATCTTTTTGCCATAACCAGTTACAGTCTTATTTATTCTGTGATCCTTCTTTTATCTGCATCTCTTATTTTTAATAGAAGAGAGCTGAAATGAAAAAGGTGTTTCATTATAACATAATACCTTTTTTTCTTATCCTTTCTCTTGGTGGTTATTTTCTTATTCAGCAAAATCTTACAGTAAAAAGAGAAAATTATTTAAACCAGTCATACATGGGTTATACTCTGCCTTCAAAAATCAGTGGTCTTGCTGCCTTGGAGTTTAAAGGGATTTTGTCTGATTTTCTTTTTTTAAAAGTATCGACTTTTCTGGGTGATAAATTTATTAAAAGAGAAATGCTTGCAGATAAACATGCTGACTATATCTATAACTCTGTGGATGTTATTACAGATCTTGATCCATGGTTCTGGGATGCTTATCTTTTTGCAGATTTGCTGCTAACATGGGATTTTAAAAAAATTGATATGGCAAATAAACTGCTTTTTAAAGCAAGAGAATACAGAACAAATGATTTTAAAGTCCCTTACCACATCGGGTTTAATTATTTTTATTTTTTAAAGGATAATATGAATGGGGCAAAATATATGATGGAGGCAGCAAGTCTTCCAGGGAGCCCGACCTGGCTTAACGGTCTTGGAACAAGACTGTCCGTATATCAGAATCAATATAAACCTGCAATAATGTTCTTAAGCGAAACCTTAAAAAAAACTCATAATCCAGCTCTGGCAAAACAGATGGAAATCAGGCTTAACACTCTTATTGCCCTTGATAAGTTGGAAAAAGCAGTGCAGGAATATAAGAAAATATTTGGATTTTTGCCTTTAAAAATAACAGATCTTATTGACAAAGGATTTGTTAAAACGATTCCACAAGATCCATATGGAGGGGAATTTATAATCCTGAAAAATGGTCGTGTCTTTACAACAAGTAATATGATTCATAAACAAAAGAAATCTAATTAAAAGATAGATTGTTGTGTTGGATATGCAAACGTTTAAAACGTCAGTTAAAAAGCATTCTTTTTTATTTTCACTATTGTTAATCATGGCATTCTATCTGCCTGTAAATTATTTTTCATCTGTAAATATGGATGATATCAATATTGTGAAAAGGCTGTATGAAAATCATTCAAACATAAATTTTTTTGATCTTTTTTTTCCGGGAGCAACAGCACGATATTACCGCCCACTTTTAGAAATAATTTTTCATCTTGATTATACAATATGGGGTCTATCCATAAATGGATACCATTTTGGTAATTTCTTGTTTCATATCTTAAATACCTGTCTAATCTTTTTAATAACCTTGCATTTGTTAAAATCAGATAAAAATGTAAAATTATATGCTTCTCTGGCAATGGTATTGTTTGCTCTTAATCCGCTCACATGTGAATCTGTGGCATGGATTTCAGGGCGTTCAGATCTGGCAGGGACCTTTTTTTCTTTATTGGCATTCAATTGTTATTTTATTAAAAACCCATTACGGTTTATCTTAACACCGATTTTTGTTTTTCTCGGGCTGCTTTGTAAGGAGAATGCATTATCCATTATTCCGATTATTGTATTGGTTGAATTGTTTTTAAATTTCCAAAAAAATAGAAAAATTACTGAAAATATAAAAGATTGTTTGGTTTGGAGTGTCATTGTCTTTATTCCTCTGATCATATATCTCTTTTTAAGAACAAATGGATGGGAATATTATTCTTATCATTATGTTGAAGTCTCCAACTCTTTTGCCGGCAAAAAACTGCCTAATAATGAAATTGATGTTTTAAAAATATTGTATATTTTTCCTGTGATTGCATTCTATTTAAAAAAACTTATTTTTCCATTCCCTCTGAATTTTGCAATTTCACAAATAAATACTCTTTTTTATTCTTTTTTATTTGTTGTATTTTTTTCCTCTAACATTATCTGTTTTTTTAAAAAAAAGTTTTCTTTTGTTTTTATCTCTATTTTACTGGTTATCTCATTTGTGCCGGCTTTACCGGTTGCCCTTGGTGGAGTTTCATGGGTGCCGCTAGCTGAAAGATATCTGTATTTATCTGTGGGTATATTGAGTATTTCCATAGTTTTCTTTCTAAAAAATTTTTATCAAAATGGGATCATTAATGAAAAAAATTTAATGACTGTTTGTATAATTCTTATCGTTATATTTGCTGGCACGACGTTAAATATAGAGTTTGTGTGGAAAAACAGTAAAACTTTATGGATAGATACATTAAAAAAGAACCCAGACAATAGTATGGTATTGTTTAAATACGGTCAGACATTTGGAGGAGAAGAAGGCCAACGGGCTTTTAAAAAAGCCATTGCAAGTTCTGAAACTTTTAAGTGGAAATCCATGACATTTATGGAAATTGGTAAATATGAAGGATCTATTGGGAATTATGATGAAAGTATTAAAAATTTAGAAAAGGCACTAAATATTAAGAAAAGTTTTTCCAATTATCGTGATGCAGCACAGATTGTTTCAGGGTTTGACTGTAGTAATTCTCATAACCAACTGGAATATATTAATAAAACTATTGAATATTATAAGATGGCATATAGTAGAAGAAAGACGCCTTCTGTATTGTTTCAAACTGGTATCCTTTTAAGGAAAACAGGTAAAAATGATGATGCAGATAAATTGTTTGCAGAAATAATTAAAAAGTTTCCTGATTCAAAATATGCTTTATATTCTAAAAAACAACTTGAAAAAAATAATAAAATTTTTGATGCAGGATAGCAGGTCTGACTGAACAGATATCCGCTCGCTTTTTTTGCAGTGTCACACTAAAGATTGAAATTTATTGAGCAGAGTTTTTTAAATTTTCAGGTCTAAAATATAATTGTAGGGTGAAATCACCCTGCAAATCCTGTTATCTTTCTTGACAAAAATCCATCATCTGTCATATTGTTACTTTCTGAATTAAAGCCTATTTTATTAAAAACAAGGAGGAGAGATGAAAATTAATGTTAAAGTATTTGTCAATATTGGAATAGTTGTTTTGCTGGCATTCTTTATTTCAGGATGCTTTGGTGATACCTTTTCAAGCAAACCAGAGGATGGGTCATCTGATGTTCAGTCTAAATCCAGAAAGACCACAGCTGTTTATTATGACTTTGAAGATGTTTTGATTCCAATGGAATTAAAAGTAGTGGAAGATAAAACAGTTGTTATTTCAACTCCGGGTTTTACTTCTGGTATTATTACCTTGAAAGGTCGGATTGAAAGACGTTCGCTGTTTAATTTTTTTAACAATAATATGCAAAAAGATAATTGGAATATCTTAAGTCAGATCAAATCACCGGGTACAACAATTATGGTATTCCAAAAGGCTGCCAGGATTTCGGTCATTACCATTCGTAGTGAGCAGTTTAATACATATGTTGAAGTTGGTGTAGCTCCTTCTGCTGTAGGAAGTGAAGCGGGAACAGGCTTTTCCGAGTCAACTCTTGTAGAATAAATTTTCATGGAATAACGGTGCTTGAAAATAAAAATATCCTTCTTGGGATTACCGGGGGAATCGCTGCATATAAAGCTGTTGAGCTTTTAAGATTGTTGAAAAAAACCGGGGCAAATGTCAATGTGATTATGACTAAGAGTGCCCTGGAATTTGTCGGCAGGACTACGTTTGAAGTTTTATCTGAAAACAAGGTTTTAACGGACTTGTTCTCTGATACTGATTCCTCTGTAAAGCATATTGATCTTGCAACAAATGCCAATGTAGTAATTATTGCTCCTGCCACTGCAAATATAATTGCAAAACTTGGAGCTGGTATTGCTGATGATGCTCTTTCCACAACAATGCTTGCTGTTGCATGTCCTGTAATGATCTGTCCGTCCATGAATACGAATATGTACCAGAATATTCAAGTTCAGAGGAATCTTGACTCTCTTGAAAAAGATGGGTTTAATATTCTTGATCCGGATGCAGGAGTTCTGGCCTGCAAAACTGTGGGGGCAGGAAGACTGCCCGATCCATGGTTTATTTTTGACAGGCTTGAAGCAATGCTGGTTAAAAAAGATTTAAAGAGTAAAAAAATCCTTGTTTCCGCAGGTCCCACTGTTGAAGCAATAGATCCTGTCAGGTTTGTCAGCAATCATTCATCTGGAAAAATGGGTTATGCCATTGCCAGGGCAGCAGAAAAGCGAGGAGGGCAGGTGACTCTAATTTCAGGGCCTGTCACTCTTGAACCTCCAGTAAATGTTGAGTGCATTAATGTTGTAAACTGTGAAGAGATGGCTGAACAAATGCTTTCACACCTTGATGAAACTGATATTATAATAAAAGTAGCAGCTGTGGCTGATTACAGACCTGTAGATCCAGCAGACAGTAAGATTAAGAAAAAAGATAATAAAGCACTTTCTGTTGCAATGACTCAAAATCCAGATATTGCAAAACTTATTGGGGAGAAGAAGAGAAAAGATCAGTTCCTTGTAGGGTTTGCAGCAGAAACAGATGATCTTGAAAAAAATGCAATATTGAAAATTAAGAAAAAAAACCTTGATATGATAGCTGCAAATCTTGTTGGCTCTTCTGATTCAGGATTTAAAGCAGATACAAACAAAGTTAAGCTTTTTTTCAAGGATGGTTCGTTTATTGATATTCCCTTAATGGATAAGGAGAAGGTAGCAGATATCCTGTTAGATAATATCATTGAGAAAAAGGGATAGATTTGCAAGATGGATGCTGGTGTTCAAAACGAATCACTCTTGGTAAAAAAAGAATTTATCAATGTGCTTAAAGATTTTTCCCAATATCTTTTGCAGCAAAAGCAGAGAGGGAATAATTTTTTTGAAATTTCAAAAAAATCTGAAACCAAAGTCAATAACTGGGGCCTAAATTGGGGTTCAAGAGATGTAGCACAGGAAAATTTTTTCTTTCAGGGCCCTGAAAATGCTAAGGTCTTTATCTTAGACAGCAGCACAGGTTTTTTTAAGGACAAGAGCGGAGAGTTGTTAATCAAAATTCTTGCAGCCATGAAGCTGGCAACTGATTCTGTGTTTATCTGTAATGCAGATAATTCGGAATCTGTTAATACAAAAATAAAAACCATTTTACCAAAAGTCATTATTACTCTTGGAGAAAAAGCTGGGCAATCCTTATTAAAGATTCAACAGCCTTTGGAAAAATTTCAAGGAAGATTCCATGAATATTATGGCATTAAGGTTATGCCTACCTTTCATCCATCTTTGCTTTTAAAAAAACCAGAGTTTAAACGTCAGGTATGGGAAGACATGCAGCAGGTCATGGAGTATGCAGGTACCAGGCATGGCTAATGACGGCTTCATGCTTGTTGACAGCTTTATTGATGCGCTTAAAGCAGAAAAAGGGTACTCTGTACATACATGCAGGGCATATCATTCAGATGTTTTAAGCTTTATTGATTTTGTTTTTAAAGATCAGGAAGTTAAAGAGGGTGGTTGTCAGACAATTTTTCTTGAACAGGTAAAGAAGCTTGATAAAAATAAAATTAGAAGATATTTGGCCATACTTGTAAGATCAGGAAAATCAAAACGCACTATCTCAAGGAAACTCTCATCTTTAAAAGCATTTTTTGATTATTTAATAAAATCAGGACACATCACTGCAAATCCGGCAGACATGATACCATTTCCAAAACTTGGGAAAACCATACCCAGATTTCTGAATATTGATGACCTGTTCAGGCTTTTGGATTCAATAAAAACAGAAACTCTGCTTGATAAAAGAAATCTTGCAATGTTTGAAACCTTTTATTCCACAGGCATGAGAGTATCGGAAATGGAAGGTTTGAATATTGAAGATATTGACTTTAAAAGGCAAATGATTAAAGTCTTTGGAAAAGGTTCAAAAGAGAGGATAGTTCCAGTGGGCAAAAGAGCTTTAACAGCAATAAAAAATTACAGGGATTCTTTGAACGAAAATTTTACTACTCTGTTTTTAAACAAAAATTTTTCACGCTTAAGTTCCAGATCCATTAGGCGTATTCTGGACAAATTAGTGAAAGATTGCGGGTTAAATACAAAGATTTCTCCTCATACACTGCGTCACTCCTTTGCTACACATATGCTGGATTCAGGGGCAGATTTAAGGGGAATTCAAGAAATTCTCGGACATGCAAGCCTGTCCACAACTCAAATCTATACCCATGTAAGTATGGATAAATTAATGCAGGTGTATGACAAGGCACATCCAAGAAGTTAAAAAATAGAAAGGGAGGGGAAAAAGTGAGTATAGAAATATTCCACGGCACAACCATTCTTGCTGTGAGGCATAAAAAAAAGATAGTTGTGGCAGGGGACGGTCAGGTAACACTGGGAAACATTGTAACAAAACACAAGGCAAAAAAAGTTCGGAGAATTTATAATGATAAAATCATTACAGGATTTGCAGGAGCGACTGCTGATGCTTTGACTCTCTCTGAAAAACTTGAAGAAAAACTTGAAAGATATAATGGAAGCCTGACAAGGGCTTGTGTGGAACTTGCAAGGGAGTGGAGAACAGACAAATATCTGCGCCGTCTCGAAGCAATGATGATTGCAGCAGACAAGGATAATACCTATCTGTTATCAGGAAACGGGGATGTAATTGAGCCCGATGAAGGAGTAATAAGCATTGGTTCAGGAAGTACTGCAGCCCAGTCAGCAGCAGTTGCAATGCTGGAAAATACAGATTTTGAACCAAAAGAGATTGTAGAAAAAGCCATGAAAATAGCTGCTGATTTGTGTATTTATACTAATCATTATATAACAGTAGAAGAGTTTTAGTCGGCAGGCTGCTACACAACACCAATTTTCCCAATTTCTACGTTGGAAAAATCTTACTGCAAGAATATGTTATAGTAAAATAATATGAAAGATTTAAAATAATGCAAAATTTAAAGCCAGGCGAGATTGTAACAGAGTTAGATAAATATATAATTGGTCAGAATGATGCCAAAAAATCAGTTGCCATTGCCCTTAGAAACAGGTGGAGAAGACGACAGCTTGACAAAGATCTTCAAGAGGAGATTGCTCCTAAAAATATAATATTGATAGGTCCTACCGGTGTAGGGAAAACAGAGATTGCCAGAAGACTTGCCAATTTAACTGATTCTCCTTTCTATAAAGTTGAAGCCTCAAAATTTACCGAGGTTGGATATGTTGGACGGGATGTTGAATCTATGATCAGGGATATTATGGAATTGACAGTAAATCGTCTGAAAGCAAGACAGCAGGATGATGTCCAGGAAAAGGCAGCTAAAATTGCAGAAGAGAGAGTTCTGGATCTTTTACTGCCGCCCCAGAAATCCAAAGAGGAAAAAAATGACCTGGAAAATGACCAGGAAGAAGAAACTATAAAAGCGGAATCTGTTACATCAACCAGGGAAAAACTCAGGAAAATGCTTAAAAATGGAAAGCTTGATTCAAGACAGCTTGACCTTGAGGTGGCAGATAAATCCTCCCCCATGGTTGAGATTTTTTCCAATACCGGAATTGAGGAGATGGGCATTAATGTTAAAGATATGCTTGGAAATTTAATGCCGAAAAATACCAAACACCGCAAGGTAAAGCTTAAGGATGCTTTGAAACTTTTGACCCAGGAGGAGGCAGCTCATCTTATTGACATGGAGAAGGTGAAAACCGATGCCATTAACATGGTTGAACAGACTGGGATTATTTTTATTGATGAGATTGACAAAATAGCAGGGAAAGATAAAAGCCACGGGCCGGAAGTTTCTAGAGAGGGTGTGCAGAGAGATCTTCTGCCCATTGTTGAAGGAAGCTCAGTGCCCACAAAGTATGGAATTGTAAAAACAGATCATATCCTGTTCATAGCTTCCGGGGCTTTCCATGTATCAAAGCCCTCTGATCTTGTTCCTGAACTTCAGGGAAGATTTCCAATAAGAGAAGAGCTGCATTCTCTTGGAGCCGATGAATTTACAAGGATTTTAACTGAACCTAAAAATGCTCTCATACTTCAATATATTGCTCTTCTCAAAACTGATGGGGTTGAAATTGAATTTACTGATGATGCTGTTGAAAAAATTGCATCCATTGCTGTGGAAGTTAATTCAAGTACAGAGAATATTGGTGCAAGAAGGCTTCATACCTTAATGGAAAAACTTCTGGAAGATATTCTTTTTAAAGCACCTGATGTTGAAGAGAAGCATATTATAATTGATGCACCCTTTGTGGAAGAACAGTTGATGGACATTGTTAAAAATGAAGATTTATCAAGGTATATATTGTGAAAAAAAGTGTTGCCGACATACTTATTGAGGCATTGCCTTATATAAAAAAATTCTCCGGTAAGACTATTGTGATAAAATATGGCGGGCATGCCATGAAAGATGAAGATCTTAAAAAAGATTTTGCCAATGATATCACTCTGTTGAAATATATTGGAGTTAATCCTGTTGTTGTTCATGGCGGTGGACCACAGATTAATAAGGTTCTGGATTCCATGGGAATCACCTCAAAATTTATAAGGGGTATGAGATATACAGATGATGCAATCATGGATGTCGTTGAAATGGTTCTTGGCGGCAAAGTTAACTCTGATATTGTTGCAGGGATTAACCGTCAGGGTGGAAAAGCCGTTGGCCTGACTGGAAAAGACGGCATGTTGATCACGGCCCATAAGATGACCATTTACCATCAGGAAGATGAAAATAAACCCCCTGAAATTATAGATCCCGGTATGGTGGGGGAAGTTTCCAGTATAAACCCTGATATTATTCATACCTTGATAGAGAAAGGATTTATTCCCGTTATTGCCCCGGTAGGTGTTGGGGAAAGCGGTGAAACATATAATATCAATGCTGACCTTGTTGCATCAAAGATTGCATCAGCCCTGAGTGCTGAACGTCTGATGCTTGTAACTGATGTGGATGGAGTACTGAATATTGATAATAAACTTATCTCTTCTGTGAATGCTAAAGATATAAAAGATATGATTGGCAAAGGGCAGATTAAAGGTGGAATGATTCCTAAAGTTGAATGTGCTTTGGATGCATTAAACAGTGGTGTAAAAAAATCTCATATTATTAATGGGAAACTTTCACATACTGTGTTGCTTGAATTGTTTACAAATTCCGGAATTGGAACTCAGGTATTTTAAGGACTTAAAAATTATGAATGCAATAGAAAAAACCAATGATTTTGTATTTCAAACCTATCTCAGGCAGGGCAAGGCATTTGTCAGAGGCGAGGGATCTTTTCTCTGGGATGAGGATGGTAAAAAATACCTGGATTTTCTATCAGGAATTGCTGTGTGCAGTCTTGGGCATTGTCATCCGAGAATAACTAAAGCCATTACAACTCAAGCTTCCACACTTGTTCATGTGTCCAATCTGTTTTATACCAGGCCCCAGGCAGACCTTGCAGCCAAACTTTGTGAAAAAAGCTTTGCAGACAGAGTGTTTTTTGCAAATTCCGGTGCTGAAGCAAATGAGGCAGCTATCAAACTTGCCAGAAGATATTTTCAAAAAAAAGGGGAGAAGAACAGATTTAAAATCATTGCTATGGAACAATCTTTTCATGGACGTACCATGGCAACTCTGTCAGCAACCGGCCAGGATAAAATTAAAGAGGGTTTTTATCCTCTGCTTGAAGGATTTTCTTTTGTTCCCTTTAATAATATTAATGCTCTGAAAGAAAAAATTGATGAAACAGTTTGTGCTGTTATGCTTGAACCGGTTCAGGGAGAAGGCGGCATTATCCCTGCTGATCCAGAATATCTTAAAGCGGTAAGGGAACTTTGTGATAAAACAGGGACACTATTGATTTTTGATGAAATCCAGTGCGGTATGGGAAGATGCGGGACGCTGTTTGCACATGAATTGTATAGTATAACACCTGATATTATGACCCTTGCAAAGGCGCTTGGCAATGGTTTCCCAATAGGTGCCATGCTGGCAGCCAAAGATGCGGCAACAGGATTTGACTATGGCAGTCATGCCACAACTTTTGGAGGAACACCCCTTGCTGCGGCAGCTGCATTGGAAGTTGTCAATATTATCAGTGAAAAAGCTTTTCTTGACCAGGTTTGCACCAGGGGACAATATTTTAAAAAACAACTTGAAAACCTTAAAGATAAACATGATCAAGTTATTGATGTAAGGGGAAAAGGCTTGCTGCTTGGACTTGAACTAAGCTTGGAAGGTGATACAAATGCTGCCTTTTTTGTTGAAAAGTTGATGGGAAAAGGCTTTATAATAAATGGAATTCAAGATAAAATATTAAGATTTGCCCCTTCTTTGATTATTGAAAACAGTGAAATTGACAGACTGATATCTGTCCTGGACACTATTTTATAGTACAGGAGAAAACTTATTGTGAAAAAAGATTTATTATCCCTTCTGGATCTTGAAAAAAATGACTTTGAAAAATTATTTAAAAGAGCGATTCAGTTAAAGGAGAGATATACCAAAGGAATTTTTGATAAAGTATTGACAGGAAAAACATTGGGATTGATTTTTGATAAAAAATCAACCAGAACCAGGGTGGCATTTGAAACAGCCATGATTCAACTGGGTGGTCATCCCATTTATATGAGTACGCAGGATACCCAGATTTCCAGGAATGAACCTGCCAAGGATACAGCAAGAGTCCTTTCACGATATATTGACTGCCTTGCCATGAGAACCTTTGATCACTCTCTTGTAGAGGAATTTGCTCAAAGTTCTACAATACCGGTGATTAATGCCCTTACCGACTCTTTTCACCCCTGCCAGATATTAAGTGATATCATGACTGTTATCGAACATAAGGGTGGATATAAAAACAAAAAAATTGCCTGGGTTGGAGACGGGAATAATGTTGTCAATTCCTGGATTAATGCAGCAAGTGTTCTGGGACTTGATCTTTTTGTTGCATGCCCTGAAGGGTTTGAAGTAAATCTGCAAACCATTGAGGATGCCGGAATAGAGGGAAAAATAAATATTAAATTTACAAATGATCCAAGAGAAGCAGTGAAAGACGCTGATGTGATCTATACTGATGTCTGGGCCAGCATGGGCGATGAAGATGAATTGTCTAAACGGATCAGCGATTTTGAAGGATTTCAGGTTAATAAGCAATTGCTGTCCCGGGCAAGCAGTGATGTGCTTGTAATGCATTGTCTTCCTGCCCACCGGGGTGAAGAGATTGCAGAAGATGTTCTTGAAGACAGTAATGCTGTATTCTGGGATCAGGCAGAAAATAAAAGGCATATGCATAAGGCTATTTTAGAAAGTTTGATATTGGATGGAAGATACTGATATGGATAAAGGCAGTGAAAAATTATGGGGTGGAAGATTTTCTCAAAGCACTGACGAGCTGATGGAAAAATTCAATGCATCCATTGATGTAGACAGACGTCTTTATGAGAGTGATATTGAAGGCAGCATTGCCCATGTGAAAATGATGGCAAAAGAATCCATTATTACGAGAAGTGAAGCAGATACCCTGATTAAAGGGCTTGGCAAGGTAAAAAAACAGATTGAGAACAATGAAATCAAGTTTTCAGCAGGCCTTGAAGATATTCATATGCATATTGAAGATGCTCTCGGCAAAGTTTCAGGGGATGTTGCAAAAAAACTGCACACGGGACGAAGCAGAAATGATCAGGTTGCCCTGGATATCAGAATTTATCTGAAAAAAGAGACAAGGATTATTATTGATCTTCTGTATGGGTTTCAAAAATCCATTGTTAAGATGGCAAAAACCCATCTTGATGTGATAATGCCTGGCTACACCCACCTTCAAAGAGCTCAGCCAGTGTTGTTCTCCCATCATCTTCTGGCATATTATGAAATGTTTAAAAGAGATATCCAGAGATTTGAAGATTGTTTCAAAAGAATTGATGTCATGCCTTTGGGGGCTGCTGCTCTTGCCGGCACTACTTATCCATTGAACCGTGAGTTCACAAGAGAGGTGCTATCTTTTTCAAAGGTTTCAGATAACAGCATTGATTCTGTATCAGATCGGGATTTTATAATGGAGTTTATCTCCCACGCTTCAATAGTTATGATTCATTTTTCAAGGCTTTGTGAAGAGATGATTCTTTGGTCATCTTCAGAATTTTCCTTTATCACCATATCAGATGCTTTTACCACAGGATCAAGCATTATGCCTCAAAAAAAGAATCCTGATGCAGCTGAACTTGTAAGGGGTAAAACCGGTAGAATCGTTGGTAATCTTGTATCCATTCTTACTCTTATGAAGTCCCTGCCCCTGGCATATAACAAGGATATGCAGGAAGACAAAGAACCTCTGTTTGATACAGTTGATACCCTTAAAATCTGTAGTGAGGTTTATACAAGGATGTTTGAAAATATTAAAGTTCATAAGGATAGAATGTATAATGCCTGCACCACGGGTTTTTTAAACGCAACAGATCTGGCTGACTATCTTGTGTCAAAGGGCATGGCTTTCAGGCAGGCACATTCAGTCGCAGGGCGGGCGGTTGCCTTTGCTCTGGATCAGGGAAAAGAGTTAGATGATTTGAGTCTTGAAGAGTTTAAGGATTTAAGCGACTTGATAGACCAGGATGTTTATGAGTTTATTACCATTGAAAAAATGATTTCAAGACGGATTACTTACGGTGGAACAAGTTTTGATAATGTTAAGCAGGCAGTAAAAAGAGCCATGGAGGAGTTGGGTTGAAATGAGAAATCAAAAACTTGCAACTCAAATTACAATAATACTCTCCATTGCTATTTTATTCCTTGTTTGGGGATGCGGGAAAAAAGGGCCGCCGCTGCCTCCTGAAATCAAAGGGCAGCAAATAGCTGTTCCTTTTGATTTAAAGTATGCGCTTGATGGCAAAAAAATCACTCTTTCATGGAGTCACGAAATCGATAAAGAGAGAGCAATCATCAAACCTGAAAGTTTTAAAATCTTTATGGCAAAAAAAACATTTAAAGAGTGTACTTCCTGTCCTTTCAAATTTAACACTGTTGCATCTGTTGCCATGCCTTCTAAGGAATTTATTTTCGAATTGGATAAGGGATTTAAATATTATTTCAGAGTCCAGGCTACAGGTGAAGATAATATGAAGAGTGAATATTCAAAAACAATTCAGGTTGATTATAAGTAAATATGCATACTGCCTACTTAAGCATCGGGTCAAATATTGGAGAAAAGAGAAAGAATCTTGATGATGCTATTGCTCTTTTGGACAGGATTAATAAAATTGATGTGGTTGAAGTATCATCCTTTTATAAAACCCAGCCCCAAAATTATACAGATCAGGAGTGGTTTGTAAATGCAGCTTTAAAAATAAAGACGCAACTGAAACCTGAGAAACTGCTTTTGACCATAAAATCCCTTGAAAAAGAGTTGGATAAAAAGGGGAAATCTTTTAGATTTGGACCAAGAATTATTGATTTGGATATTATATATTATGATGATTTGATTCTAAAAACCGATCTGCTTGAAATTCCACACCCAAGAATGCATGAAAGATGTTTTGTATTAATACCAATTTGTGATATAGGAGCTCATGAAATACATCCGATCTTAAACTCAAGATCAGATGAACTGTTAAAAAAAATAGAGAAACAGGAAACCCAGAAGGTTATTTATCTAAATTAAGGAGATGTAAATTGAAATTTTTTATAGACACTGCCAATATTGAACAGATCAAAGATGCCAATAATATGGGCATGGTTGATGGAGTTACAACCAATCCATCTTTAATTGCAAAGGAAGATGGTGAATTTAAACAGATTATTGCAGATATCTGTAAAATTGTAAAAGGTCCTGTAAGTGCGGAAGTTATCAGCTTAGAGTACAAAGGTATGGTGGAAGAAGCTTTGGAACTTGCAAAAATAGCAGATAACATTACCGTTAAAATTCCAATGACCGTTGAAGGGTTAAAAGCAGTTAAAACCCTTACAGACAAAGGTATCAAAACAAATGTAACACTCGTATTTTCAGCGCTTCAGGCATTGATGGCAGCAAAAGCCGGTGCAACATTTGTAAGTCCTTTTGTGGGCCGGTTGGATGATCTGGCAGAAGAGGGTATGGGATTAGTTGAAGAAATTGTTCAGATTTATGAAAATTATGATTTTGATACACAGATAATAGTGGCCAGTGTAAGAAGCCCGCTCCATGTATTGGATTCAGCTCTTCTCGGGGCAGATGTTGCCACCATTCCATATGGGGTATTGCAGAAACTTGCATCCCATCATATGACAGACAAAGGAATTGATGCTTTTTTGGCAGATTGGAAGAAAAAGAACGGATAGTTTAAAATGACCAGGTTTGATAGAGTTAAAAAATTTGTTCTAACTCCCAATTTTATGACAATGTCCAGAATTGTCGCAGTTCCTGTAATTGTGATACTTTTAATGTATGAGACAAAGCTGACAACCTTTATTGCAGCAGGAGTTTTTTCCCTTGCTTCCATAACCGATTATCTTGATGGATACCTTGCAAGAACCTTAGGTTTGATAACCAAACTTGGCAAGATTCTTGACCCTCTTGCCGATAAACTTCTGGTTGCTTCAACACTGGTGATGCTGGTATCCCTCGGTTTTATGCAGGCATGGATTGCATGTGTTATAATTGGACGGGAACTTGCTGTTACGGGCTTGAGATGTGTATTAATTGAAAATAGCCAGGATGTTGCAGCTTCCTGGCTTGGAAAATATAAAACAGGTTTTCAGATTGCAGCAATCATACCATTGACCATACATTATAGTTATATGGGAATTAATTTCAATGGTATTGGTCTCTTCTTTCTTTATGGAGCATTAATCTTCACCATATGGTCAGGGTTTGATTATTTTATGAAAGCCAGAAAATTTCTTTAACTTTAAATTTTAACTTGGTAAATATTCAGACTTGATAAATATTCAGACTTGGTAAATATTCAGACTTGGTAAATATCAAAAATTGACAAATTTGATATTGACAAATTAAATGTTCAAGTATATAAGTCTGTTTTGTTTGTTGAGCGGGAATAACTCAGTGGTAGAGTGCGACCTTGCCAAGGTCGAAGTCGCGGGTTCAAATCCCGTTTCCCGCTCCATATAACTGCCTGAGGCAGATTTACTGTTTAATTATTATCTGCCCGCAACAAGGTGCAAAAGTCTATAATAAATTTTAAATGATAAAGGCGGCTTGGCCAAGTGGTAAGGCGACGGCCTGCAAAGCCGTTATTCTCCAGTTCAAATCTGGAAGCCGCCTCCATTGAATTTAAAAGGGTTTCAGAGCTTCTCTGAGACCCTTTTTCACTTTTTCATTGAATACCCTCATGAATGATTAATAATCAACTCTTAGGAATGTGTCCACTTTTTCTCTACCAGGTCAATGGGGAGTGGCGCTGTATAAATAATTTGCACAGCCCCTGATTTTTTTTACATTTTGGTTCTGCTGCAGAGGCTGCACGTTCATTTACTATTCTTGATCAAAATTATGGAACATGTTATGCTGTAAATTAATTATTCATATTTATTTGGAGGGTTCTATGCAAATATCAATTACTTTTAAAAATATTGACTCATCAGACGCTTTAAAATCCCAAATCCAAGAAAAATTCGACAGATTAGATAAAATGTTTGATAACCCGGCAGAAGCAAATATTGTTTTGTCAGTGGAAAAATTACGGAATATCATTGAATTAAATTTAAGATGTGACAAGATAAAAATTCATATGAAAGAAGAGGCTGAAAATAATATGTATGCAGCCATTGATGCACTTGTAGATAAAGTCAAAGCACAAATAAGAAAGTATAAAGATAAACAGCGGCGGCATCTGGCAGGAGATAAACAGAGCATTAAAAGCAGTGCCATTGAATTGGAAGAATTTGAAGAAAATAATAGTTGAAACAGCATATAAAATCGGAAGTAATATTGAAATTTTTTATTCAAGATTTATTGATCTATATCCAGAGACCTTTGAATAATGTTCAATTTTGTTTTAGAGCAAGGAAGATGAAAATTATAACCGGAGGAATACTTTAAGTATTTTGAGGATTATCATTTTTATATTCCGGGGCAATCGAGCAAAAGGGGACGTTATTCAAAGGTTTCATCAATCTTTGACAGTTACATATAGATTCAATGGGTTTGTTTAATCTAATATCTGATTTTTTTCCCACAGGAGATCAGCCCAAGGCCATTGAATATCTTTCAAAGGGTGTTGTCAATGGTGATAAACATCAGGTTCTTCTCGGGGTGACAGGCTCAGGCAAAACTTTTACCATGGCAAATGTTATTGCCCGGGTTGAGAAACCAAGCCTTATTATTGCTCCTAATAAAACACTTGCAGCACAACTTTATAGTGAATTCAAGATGCTTTTTCCTGATAACTGTGTGGAGTATTTTGTATCTTATTATGATTATTATCAGCCTGAAGCCTATATCCCATCCAGTGATACCTATATTCAGAAAGATTCCTCAATTAATGATGCCATCGATAAAATGCGGCATTCAGCTACAAGATCTGTGCTTGCAAGAAAAGATGTTATTGTTGTGGCAAGTGTCTCCTGTATTTACGGCCTTGGTGCTCCTGAAGATTATCTTGATCTAAGGGTAACCATGGCAGTTGATATGGATATTTCACGGGACAAAGTGATAGAGAGCTTTGTTAATATACAATATACCCGCAATGATACAGATTTTCACCGTGGGGTATTCAGGGTTCGAGGAGACAGGGTGGAAATTTTTCCAGCCTATGAAGAAGACAGGGCCGTGCGTATTGATTTTTTTGGAGATACAATTGAAGGAATCTGGGAAATTGATCCTTTAAAAGGGGATGTACTGAGAAGTTTTAACGAGATGGTGGTTTATCCGGCTTCCCACTATGTAACTAAAAAACAGACCAGAAAACTGGCGGTTGAGAGAATTGTAAAAGAGCTGAAAATACATCTTGAAGAGCTTAGAAGTAATAACAAGCTTGTTGAAGCTCAGCGCCTTGAAGAGAGAACCAGATATGACCTGGAAATGCTAAATGAAATCGGTTACTGCAATGGAATTGAAAATTATTCCAGACATTTGACCGGGCGTAAACAAGGGGAGCCACCTCCAACTTTATTGGATTATATAGGTGAAGATTTTCTCCTTTTTTTTGATGAAAGCCATATTTCCGTTTCCCAGCTTGGAGCCATGTATAAAGCTGACCGATCAAGAAAAGCAACTCTTGTGGAGCATGGATTCAGGCTGCCATCTGCAATGGATAACCGTCCTCTTCAATTTGAAGAGTTTAAACAAAGAGTTCCACAGATTATTTATGTATCTGCCACACCTGCAGATTATGAAATGGAAAAAGCCGGGAACAAGATAGCAGAACAGATTGTAAGACCTACAGGTCTCATTGATCCCCAGGTTGATATCCGCAGTGCCAAAGCCCAGGTTGATGATCTTTACGAAGAAATTATGAAACGTGTCAAGGTAAAGGAACGCGTACTTGTCACCACCTTGACTAAACGGATGGCAGAAGATTTAACTGACTATTACGCTGACCTTGGTGTAAAGGTGAAATATCTTCATTCAGATATTGCTACTCTGGAGAGAATTGATATTATCCAGGATCTCCGCAGAGGACTGTTTGATGTGCTCATCGGAATTAATTTGCTGCGCGAAGGACTTGATATTCCGGAAGTCTCTCTTGTGGCTATTCTTGATGCTGATAAAGAAGGTTTTTTAAGATCTTTCAGGTCTTTTATCCAGATTTTCGGGCGTGCCTCAAGAAATGTTTATGGCAGGGTTATAATGTATGCAGACAAAAATACTGCTTCCATGAAAAAAGCTGTTTTTGAAACAAAAAGGCGTCAAAAGATTCAAAAAGCATATAATAAAAAACACAGTATCGTGCCGACAACCATTCAAAAAACCATTAATGCTTTTGATTATTCAGTTCACGATGTTGAACAGATCCTTGAAGGATCAGTGAATGAAGATATACTCAATTATAAAGCAGAGGAATTAGATCTTGAAGATATTGTAAAAGATCTTGAGTATAAGATGAAACTTGCAGCTGAAGACCTTGAATTTGAAAAAGCAGCTGAATACAGGGATAAAATAAAGGAACTGATGGATATTAAAAATTTTTAAGGCCATGCCAGAACCAATAATCGAAAAATACAGACAAGCTCCCAACAATCCCGGGGTCTATCTGATGAAAAATGCCAAAGGTAAAATTATATATGTGGGGAAAGCCAAAAACCTTAAAAAAAGACTCTCTTCATATTTTGTAAAAAAAGAGAACCATGATGCAAAAACAGCAGCTCTCCTTGAAACAATCAAAGATTTTCAAATCATTATCACCTCATCTGACCATGAAGCCTTTATCCTTGAAGCCAACCTGATCAAGGAACACAACCCTAAATATAATATTATTCTTAAGGATGGGAAAAATTATTCCCTGCTGAGGATTAATATGCATGAGGCTTTCCCTGCCATTCAGAAGGTCAGAAAAATAAAAAATGACAAAGCCCTCTATTTTGGTCCATACTCTTCCGGCCACAGCGTGAACATGACACTCAAGCAGATTCAAAAAATTTTTAAGCTGAGGCAGTGTAAAAACACCCAGTTTAAAAACCGTTCAAGGCCCTGTTTGAATTTTCAGATAAAGGCATGCCTCGGACTCTGCTGCAATGATGTTCCAGAGAAGGAATATAAAAAGAGGGTTCAGGATGCTGTCCTGTTTTTAAAAGGAAAATCAGGCAGGGTAATAAAAAAATTAGAAACCAGCATGAAAGATTACTCTCTATCTTTGGAATATGAGAAAGCCGCCGAAGTGCGGGATACAATATCTGCCATTAGAAATATTATGGAAAAACAGGTTGTTGTCAGCCCTGATATGAAAGATAGAGACATTATTGCATGCACTTCAAAAAAGGGCAGGGCAGTGATCATTGTAATGATTGTTCGTACCGGCTGCTTGATTGATTCAGCATATTATTATTTTGAACTTGGATTGAAAAAGCAGGATGAAATCATATCAGCATTTTTAATTCAATATTATAAAAATCATCATATTCTACCCCCTTTTATTCTTTTGAACCGGAATATTGAAAACAGGGAATCCCTGGAGCATATCTTCAGTGAGAAAAAAGGGAAAAAAGTAAAGATTAATATTCCAGCCCGTGGAGAAAAAAAACGTCTTGTTAAAATGGCATATATTAATGCTTCAAGGGAACTTGAAAAAAGAGTTCTTAAAGAGGAAGAGCAGCAGGCATCCATTGTGATGCTCAAGGAACTGCTGAAAATGGAAAGCCTGCCGTCACGCATTGAATGTTTTGACAACTCCAATCTTTCAGGTCAGGACCCTGTCTCTTCCATGGTTGTTTTTCAAGATGGCAGGCCATATAAAAAAGATTATCGCAAATTCATTATCCGGGATCTGGATTTTCAGGATGATTATGCTTATATGTACCAGGTGCTTGAAAGGCGTTTTTCAAAAGATCCTGAAGAAATGCCATATCCGGATCTTCTTGTGGTTGACGGGGGAAAAGGTCAGCTTTCCATGGCAATGGCAGTAGTAAAAGAGTTGAATATTGAAAACAGATTCCTGGTGGCAGGCCTTGCAAAAAAAAATGAGACAAAGGGTGAGGAATTTGACAAGATTTATACTCCAGGCCGATCCAATCTTTTAAATACAAATCAGGCAAGAAAAGCATTATACCTGTTGCAGCAGGTCAGGGATGAAGCCCACAGGTTTGCAATTACATTCCAGAGAAAACGCCGTGAAAAAAGGGCAGGGCTTTCAGGTCTTGATGCAATCCCCGGCATAGGTCCCGAAAAGAGAAAAATATTATTAAAGCATTTCAAGGGTGTTACCCATCTTAAAAAAGCGTCAATAGATGATGTTGCAGCCTTACCGGGAATTAACAAAGTATTGGCAAAAACCATCCTAAATACACTTAATAAGGGGTGAAATTTTAACCCTGCAGCAGTTTAAAAAGCCCTGCTACTTCAGGACTGTTTTTCCAGTTTTTCATAAATCTTTTCATATCCTTTTTCCAGGCATGGGAAAACCTGAGTTCTCTTTTATGCCATTTCATGGAATCAAGGTCTATAAAAAAAGGTTTATCATCGTGAATAAGAATATTGTCCGCCTTCATGTCACCATGACTGATTTTTAAAGATTTTAATTTATAAAATGATTTAAGATTTTTCAAGACCAGACCCCTTGATTTTTCTATAAAACTCTTGTCAAGTAAAATTTTTATCCTTATTATAGATAGTAAGCATCTAAATTTTAGATTATTGGCAAGAGAGTTTTCCAAACCTGTGATATAATGAAAAATAAAAACATAAAAAGGATATACAATGAAAAATATAGATATTAAACAGGTAAAACAGGTTTTGCCCCAAATTCTTGAACAGGATCTTGATGATCTCATTATAATAACAAAACAGGGCTTACCGATTGCCAAAATTGTCGGGATTTCTAAGAAAAAAAAGCAAAGGGAGTTTGGCTCAGCAAAAGGACTGATTAAAATGACAGACGATTTTGACGCTCCCCTGGAAGAATTTAAGGAGTACACGTAATGCCGGCGCTGCTTGATACCAACGCTTTCCTATGGTTTATTTCCGGAAGCGACCGGCTCAGTGGCAATGCCCGTGATTATATGGTCGATTTTGATAATGAACTGGTTTTAAGTGCCGCAAGTCTCTGGGAGATTGCTATCAAAACAAGCCTGGGCAAGCTTGAACTGCTTAGTCCTTTTGACCAGCTCATACCTGTTCAGCTTCAAAAAAACGCCATTGATGTGCTGCCCATAGAGCTGGATCATCTTTCTGTGATCATCAATCTGGAGTTCCATCACAGGGATCCGTTTGACCGGCTGATCATTGCTCAGGGCATCACCGAACAAATACCGGTGATCACAAGCGATGCCATGTTTGCCAAATATCCGGTGGAGGTGATTTGGTAAGCAGAAACTTTATTTTTCAAGACCTGACCCCTGAATTTACAGGTCTTGATGCAATCTCCGGCATAGGCCCAAAAAAGAGAAAAATCCTATTAAAGCATTTCAAGGGTGTTACCCATCTTAAAAAAGCATCAATAGATGATGTTGCAGCCTTACCGGGAATTAACAAAGTATTGGCTCAGATCATTCTAAATACACTTAATAAGGGGTGAAATTTTATTCCTGCAGCCTTTTAAACAGTCCTACTACTTCAGGACTGTTTTTCCAGTTTTTCATAAATCTTTTCATATCTTTTTTCCAGGCATGGGAAAACCTGAGTTCGCTTTTTTGTCAATATTCAATTGACAGCCTGGACTGCCTGCCTGAACGGATATAAAAACAGGGCTATCTTCCAAGGGCTTTTGAAGGAAGTTCCCCAAACAATTTATTATAATCCTTTAATAATGAGCAGGAATGGTACAACCTAAAAAGGTTGGCTTAACTCGGTATCCAGTTTTTTTTGGGAAGGATCACAAGAGGGTTTCATGAGAAAAAAGACATTTTCTAATTTTTTTTCTGCACAGATGTAATTATAAGTCCAGCCATTTATTCAAAGGACTTTTTTATCAGGAAGTATTAGCTTAAGATATGGGAAATAGGTTTTATATTTTGCTGAATCCCTGGTCATTAAATCAAATTGTGATACAGTTGCTTGTGCACCAATAAAAAAATCAGGTAAGGGAGATTTTTTAATTCCCTTGTTTTTTTTGTATTGCAGGAATACTTTACCCGCAAGGAAAAGAGCCTCACGGGGAATCTCTATTACCTTTATAGCAAGTTCAGAAAGAGCTCTCTCTACCTCCTCAATTTTATTAAAGCCAATTGACACTTCAGTGTAGATGATGGAATTTATATATAATGTGTTGGTTTGGGCATATTTATTTAATGTTTTTTCGGACCAATCTGCCCAGATAGGATCGTCTGTAAACAGATCCAGCAAGATACACGAATCAATAAATATACCATTCATTAGTATTCTCTTGTAAGATTCAGAATTTCATCGGTTGTCATTTTGGCTGTGGCAATTCCCCGAAATTTACTAAACTGCCTCGTCTTTTTAGGCTTGCTAATTTTAACGATATAAAATTTTCCATTATTTTCCTTGAAATCAATATCAGTATTGGGCATGATACCCAATATTTCTCTGACATTTATTGGAATTGTAACTTGTCCTTTTGTTGTAACACGCATAGCTCCCTCCAGATTATATATTGTAATACCAGTATAGTATTACCAACTTCATTTTACAATCTCTTTATATTCTTTTTTTTTCTAAATTTAAACACTTTATAAATCAACGATAAAACATTATCACAGTCATATTTGTTAACTGGATATTTGCCATAAGAAATTTTTCATACCCGTTTCAGGCAGATCACCTTACCTCCGCTGGATGGATATTGCCACAATCTCTAAGATTCAATCCGCTAACCGCCAAAACTGGTAC
>JAQIBP010000167.1 GCA_027858995.1 Deltaproteobacteria bacterium
CTGGGTTTCTGTAAAAGCAGATATTGAAGATGAAAAGATGTTAAAAGATGTCTGCAATAAATATCTGCCAGATGCGGTTATACATTGTGCCGGCCTTGCTCATCAGAAAATTAGCAGCAAAACCAGTACAAATCTGTATGGAAAAATCAACAGCATAGCAACTGAAAAGCTTGCGAATGCTGCTGTATCTGCTAATCCATCTGTCTATTTTATATTCCTGTCTTCAATTTCTGTATATGGCGAAAATTTTAGAAAAAAAATAATAAAAGAGACGGATCAATGTTGTCCTACAAGTAGCTATGCCGTCAGTAAACTGGATGCTGAAAATCGATTAGAAAGATTATATGCTGCAAATTTGTTAAAGAGGATTGATTTATTACGTCTTGCTCCTGTCTATGATGTTCAGTGGAGTCTTAATTTGGAGAAAAGAGTGTTCTCACCCAGAAAAATGTTCTATTTGCAGTTTGGTTCAGGGGAGCAGAAAATGTCAGCTCTTGCAAGACAAAATCTGGTCGCATTCATCAGTTTTAGGTTGAAACATTTGGTACAACAGCCATTTTACAATATCATCAACATCTGTGATGAGCGGCCATATCCATTTAATGAAATCATAGAAATATTTCAAAAAACAAAATATCAGCCCGAAAAAAGGGTGATAAATATTCCCTTGCGGCTCGTCCGGCTGCCAATATCATTTATGGGTTTGTTATTAAAAAACAGATCTGTCTGGATCCATTCATTTTATAATAAACTTGCAAAGGATTTAGTTTTTGATAATCAAAAAATGTCTAATACCGGTTTTAAGAACAAAGTAGATTTAAGATCTGTCTTCATTAACTAATATCGATGATATTAGATCAGGTAAAACATTATTGACTTTTCAAGACAATATTGATAAAGAGAAACAATTGGCTCAAGGTTTTTTAAAAACCATGATTAAAATTCAATTAAAGGAGATTGTAATGGGGAAAATTAAAAGGAGTTTAATTTTTGTTCTGGCTGTTTTGCTGTTTGCATGTTTTAGTCAGCCTGTAGTGGCAGGAGAAGGAAAAATAAACATTAATACAGCATCAAAAAAAGAGCTTATAACACTGGAGGGTGTTGGCAAAAAAACCGCAGATCGCATAATTGAATACCGCAAAGAAAAGCCTTTTGAAAAAAAAGAAGAATTGATGAATGTAAAAGGAATCGGGAAAAAGAAATTTGATAAAAACAAGGATTTGATTACAGTAAAAGACGAATGATAGGTAAAGAATATGAAAATGATAACCCATAAAATATTTTATGTATTCTTACGGTTATAATTTTTATACTCCTTACACTAAAGCAAAATTTAACATCATTCAAAGATCTCAAAATCTAAAATATTATAATTTATGGATTTCAAACATGCATTTAAAATAATAACTCATCACTTTGAAAAAGGGAATTTAAAGTATGCAGTTATTGGAGGATTTGCACTTGAATCTGCTGGTGTCGTACGTGCCACGATGGATATTGATCTTCTGGTGCTTGCTGACGATAAAAGTAGAATTAAATCAATTATGATTGCAAATAATTACGAACTTATTTTTGAGAGTGAAGAAGTTATAACATTTATTGGAAGTGATGACTCCTTGGGTAGAGTAGATTTCCTTTTGGCGCATCGAAAATACACCCTGGCTATGCTTGAGCGGGCTCAAAAAAAAAGTGTACTGCAGGTCAGCACCGAAATATATGTAGTGGAACCTGAAGATTTGATTGGGTTAAAAATTCAGGCTATTGCAAATGATCAATACAGGTATTATCAGGATATGGCTGATATTCAGATGATTATTAAAAATAAATATGAAATTTTGGATTTTAATAGAATCAAAGAGTATTTTGAGTTGTTTGGTAAACTTGATGATTATAACAAATTGATAAATACCATTAAGAATGTTGAGTAGAGAAGAAAAAAATGAAATGCTTGCGGATGCTCTGGATATAAGCAGAAGAGCTAACTTTAGAGCAGTTGGAATAAAAACCTCCAATATAAGTGCCTCTATGGATAGTTATATGCATTTCCTTAATGGCATTCAAGCAGTTTACGGGCCTTTTAAATATAAATATTTGAAAAACCCTCACCCAACACACAATAATAAACTCTAATATTGATGCGATTAAATCAGGTAAAAAGTTATTGACTTGTTGTACTAAGCTTAATGTGGGAAATTAGAATAATATTCAAAATTAATAAAAAAAAAGGATATTATGCAAAAATTGAAAATGGTTTCAATTTTGGTTCTGGTTGCTTTTTTGATTGTCAGCTTTGCTCAGCCCGTCATGGCAGGTAAGGGTAAAATTAACATTAATACTGCGACAAAAAAAGAGCTTGTAACACTGAATGGTGTTGGTAAAAAAAAAGCAGATCGTATTATTGAATACCGTGAAGAACATCCTTTTGAGAAAATTGAAGATCTCAAAAATGTTCAAGGAATCAGTCAAAAAACTTTAGATAAAAATAAGGATTTGATTACAGTAAAAGATGAATAATGGAAGCAATATTGTAGTCTTTGTTTAAACCATTTCTACTTGAAATAAATCAAATCAGAGTTATTTTAAAGAGCCATGCTGTACTTCAGCATGGCTTTTTGTTTATATGAAGATAATGGAGAATAAAAATTGGAAGATTTGAAAAAATATTCAAAAAAATCTTTTTGGATTATTACAATATTTATACTGTTTTTGACTGCTTGTGTGAATATCGGGATTTATAAGGTAATAAACTGGTTAAAGGTTGAATTTCATGGAGATGCTGGGCATGATATCCTAATAAAGAATATATCAAATTCCATGGAATATTTACATTTAATATCCAACCATTTTTACACATGGATGGTACCCTCTGTTTTATGTCTGTTTTTATTGATTGGATATATAATATGGATGATTCTTAGGAGTTCTACAGCAAGGATTTTTCTGGAAAGTCAAATCAGTTTTCAAGGTAATAAATTAAAAAACAGATCCAAAAAGGATTTTGTAGATCAAAGAATTGAACAGGAGAGAAAAAGGCGTTTGTTTTTGCATAGTCTGTCTGTATTGCAGAGAGATGGCAGACTCCTGGATTTTTTTGATGAAGATTTAAGCTTATATGATGATGAACAGATTGGTGCGGCTGTGCGAAGTGTTCAAGAAGACTGTAAAAAAACAATAAAGAAATATATTGATTTGAGACCTGTTATGGAAAGTAAAGAGGGAGAGCATGTAAGGGTGGAACCAGAATTTGATATTGATTCAATTAAGCTGATTGGAAGAGTTTCAGGAGACCCTCCCTTTGAGGGTATTTTAAAACATCGGGGATGGAAAGCAGGTAAAAAAGAAATCCCAAAATTATCTGATATCCAGGATTCGACAATTATAAGTCCTGCAGAAATTGAAATTCAATAGGAGCTGGTTTGGATTTTACAGACAAACAATATATTATAGGAATAGATCTTGGAACAACCAATTCTGCTGTTTCATATGTTGATATGGCAGAATTAAGGGATGATCAAACATTTCAGGCAAAAAATATTGGGAAAAAGAGTCTCATAAAAGTCTTTAATGTACCACAGCTGACCGGTCATGGTGAGTTGACAAGGATTCCAGTCCTGCCTTCTTTTTTATATATTCCAGGTGAATATGATATATCCCCAGAAGCATTAAGGCATCCCTGGAAAAAAAGGCAGGATCTTTTTGCAGGAAGTTTTGCCCGGGATCATGGTTCCAAAATACCTTCAAGGTTAGTTTCTTCAGCTAAAAGCTGGCTGTGTAATCCAAAAGTTGATAGAGAGGCAAAAATATTACCATGGGGATCTCAAGGTTTTGAAAAGGTTTCACCTGTAACAGCTACTTCCGAGTATTTGAAGCATATTAAAGAGGCCTGGAATCATAATGTAAAGGATGAAGACAGGTTCCTTGAAAATCAATTTGTAATTATTACTGTTCCAGCTTCCTTTAATGAAGAAGCAAGACAACTTACAATGGAAGCTGTGACAACAGCAGGGTTTGGTGCTGCTGTCACACTTCTTGAAGAACCTCTTGCAGCTTTTTATTCCTGGTTGATTAATAATGAGAACACCTGGCAGAACAAGGTTAAACCAGATGATTTGATTTTGATTTGTGATGTTGGCGGAGGAACAACAGATTTCAGTTTGATCAGCCTTAAAAAATCTAAAGGCAGCCCGAGATTTGAGCGTATAGCCGTGGGGGATCATTTAATACTTGGAGGGGATAATATTGATCTGGCACTTGCAAGAAAAGTTGAATCCAAGTTTAAAGCAAGGGCAAAGTTAACTTTAGACAAGTGGAAAACATTAAGTTATCAATGCAGAGAAGCCAAAGAGAAAATACTTGAACAGGGTGTTTCTTCAGTCAGAATAACAATAAAAGGTGAAGGCCGCACATTAATTGCAGGAACCCTTGCAGCAGATTTAACAAGAGAAGATGTAGAAACAATATTACTTGATGAATTCTATCCCTATGTTGTACCAGATGCAAATTTTAATATTGATATTGGCAGAGAAGTTACAGATTTTGGACTTCCACTTGAAAAAGAATCTGCAGTGACAAAACATATTATCAGTTTTTTGGAAAACCACAGGGATGAAATCAGGCAAAGTCTTTCAAAAGAGCCTCTGCCTGATTATATTTTATTTAATGGTGGAACACTAAAACCTGATCTTGTCCAGAAAAGGATAAGAAAAACTATCCAAAAATGGTTTGAGGCAGATGAATCAGAATCACCTCAAATACTTGAAAATACTGTTCCAGAGCTGGCTGTTGGAATTGGTGCATCTTATTATGGCCTTGTAAAACAGGGACAAGGTGTAAAAGTTGGCAGTGGAAGCCCTAGAAGTTATTATATAGGAGTTGCAGATAAAAAAGAGAATGTCTCAAAAGCTGTTTGCCTTGTGGAAAGAGGGCTGGATGAAGGTTCTGTCATTGATCTTCCTGAAATGGAATATGAAGTGAGAACTAACGAGCCGGTTAGTTTTGATATCTATTCTTCCAGTTTCAGATCAGGGGATAAAGCAGGTGAAATTATCACAATGGATGATTCCTTGTCTGTAATGACACCTGTGAAAACAATTATCAAATTTGGAAAAAATGGTAATAAAAAAATTATTCCAGTGACAATTGGAGCACAATATTCAGAAATGGGAACCTTGTCCATGTATTGTAACTCCTTGGCCTCTGATCATAAATGGAAATTACTGTTTCAACTTAGAGATATACAAAAAGATGTTGAAACAAAGGAAACCAGGATTTATGATGAAGCTTTAATCAAAAATACCTGTGATTTGATTGAGCAGGTTTTTACAGATAAATCTGACAGCAATTCATCTCTTAAAAGTATTGTAAAGCAAATTGAAAAAATTGTTGTAGAGAAAAGATTAAATTGGCCTTTATCCTTTTTACGCTCTATTGCAGATAAACTTATTGAATTTGAAAAGGTTCGAAAATATTCACCCGAACATGAGGCAAGATGGCTTAATTTAACAGGATTCTGCATACGCCCCGGGTTTGGAGACGGATTTGATGAAGAACGGATAAGGAAAATATGGAAAATATATTTATCAGGTTTGATATTTGATAAACCACAGCAAAATCGACTTGAATGGTGGATCTTTATTAGAAGAATAGCTGCAGGATTAAAAGCAGGTCAGCAGCGCCAGTTTTTTCAAGACATTGCCCCCTTATTAATTAAGGGGAAAAACAATAATACAAAATTAGCACCCCAGGAGCAGGTTGAGTTGTGGATGGCAGCTGGGAATATGGAAAGGCTCCTTGTCAAGGATAAAATAGTTCTTGCCAAAGCCCTTCTTCCAATGTTTAAAACACGCAAAAAACAGGAGAATATGTTCTGGACATTATCCCGTTTTGGTGCAAGAGAGTTGTTATACGGATCTGTTGACAGAGTAGTCCCTTCGCAGGAAGTTGTAAAATGGATAAATCAGATCATGAAAAAAACATGGCATAAGAACGATCCTGTTGAGGATATGATTGCACAGATATCTCGTAAAACTGGAGACAGAACACGGGATATTGAACCAGTAGACAGAACGAGAATTATTAAATGGCTGCAAGCAAGAGAAGTTCAAACTTCGGTTCTTAATATGATCAGTGAAAAAACTGACATTGCTTTTAAAGAAAAAAATAGACAGTTTGGTGAAAAATTGCCAAAGGGGCTTATTTTAAAACAGTGAAATAATTTTTGATAAATTTGAAAAATAGTTTAAAAATAGTTTGACAAACAGATAGAATTCATATATCTTATCAGGGATCTTTTTATGGGAATAAATTAGTTTTTCTTAAGAAGATTTTGATCTTTGAAAATTGGTCAGTGAAAATTTGTAGAGCGGGTCTAAAACAAGACTTTAAAGAGTTTAAGAATACTTAGGATTATAACTGGAGAGTTTGATCCTGGCTCAGAATGAACGCTGGCGGCGTGCTTAACACATGCAAGTCGAACGAGAAAGGGATTGCT
>JAQIBP010000014.1 GCA_027858995.1 Deltaproteobacteria bacterium
AACCAACAAAACATGTCAAAAGTTAATTGAAAAAATAAATTTGCAAGAAGAAACCTTTTGGGCTGAAGACACCAGCAAAACTATTTAGTCAAGGATGAGGTCATATGAAATCGACTATAGTTTGATTGATCGGTGTGCGGTGACCGGTCCAGCTCATGGTTCTGGCGCAAAGCGCCGGAGCCAGGGGCTGGACGAAGTCAGCACCGCATTCTCGGCGGCGCAGCCGCCGAGAACTTTGAACATCTACGGTTTCATCCGTAGCATGTTCGTTGTTGAGATTTTTATCAACAAGAGCCAAATAGAGATTTGACCAACCACAGCCTGATCCGGTCTGTTACAGCTTGACGATCAACTTGCCTTTATTTTCTCCGGTAAAGAATAAGTTCAAGCCCTCGATAGCAGATTCCAATCCCTCTATTACATGTGAGCGATGTTTAATCTTACCCGCCATCACATAAGGAGTTAGTTTTTCCAGCAGGGCAGGCGCTTCATGAAAGTGATCCGGCATTGTGAACCCTTGAATGGTCAGGCGGCGTTTAATGACATTGATCCAGCTTGGGCCCGGTGACGCTACTTCCTTGTCGTAGTCGGCAATCAGACCACAAACAACTACACGGCCATGGGCATTCATACGCTCGACGATTAAATTTTGAATCGGGCCGCCGGTATTTTCAAAATACAAATCGATACCGTTCGCGGCGTACCTGGCAAGTTGACCGTCTAAATCGTCACTCTTGTAGTTAATAGCAGCATCAAACCCTAATTCATTCACAATCCAATCGGCTTTTTCATCTCTGCCGACAACACCAATAACGTGCAGGCCATCCGCTTTGGCTAACTGACCGACAATAGAGCCTACTGAGCCCGCTGCACCTGTGACAATGATCGTTTCGCCTTTTTTAGGTTTGCCGACATTAAATAAACCTTGTGTGGCAGTTAAACCGGGCAGTGCAAAAATCGATAATATGGCTTCATCCGGCAGTGGTGCATCCACCTTGTTGACCCCTTGGCCGTTGCTTAGAAAATAGTGCTGCCAACCCATCATGCCCATTACCCGGTCGCCTACTTTAAAGTCCGGGTGCTTACTTTCGATCACTTCACCAATACCTGAGCTGCGCATCACATCACCCAGTGCAACAGGAGGAATGTAGCTATTGGTGTCCGGACTCATCCAACCGAACATGGCAGGGTCAAGTGACATATGATTCTGCTTAACTAAAAATTCACCCGCTCCCACACCTGGCATTTCTTTTTCAACAACGGCAAAGAGATCCGCATTGATTGGGCCGCCACTCGGGCGTTTAATAAGATTGATCGCTGTATTTGTTGTCATGAGCATTCCTCCTGTTATTGATATTTTGCTTGTGTTCTTTTTGAGTGAAGCCATTATTCCTGTGGAATCTGAAAAATTTCTCTTACTTCTTTTGTTTATGGTGACAGGAACACCAAAATCACCGGCTTGCCCGGGTGCATTTTGAATGTTGGAATTTATAAGACAATAATCAAGGTTTGACCTATTACTTCTTTTATTCTGCAGATTCAATCCTTCGAATGCGTTCTTTGCCCCCAATGTCCATTTTGAAAGTGCTATTAAGTGTTGTTTCCGGGCATATTGTTGTACACGTCAAACAGAAAATACATTCAGTTGAGAGGACCCGTTCCCCATTTTTTACGTACTCCATAATATTTATATCCATCGGGCAAGCCTTGTTACATGCACCGCACTGTGTACAATTATCCTTGTTCCCCTCAATCTTAAGAAAAGCAAACCTTGCTGTAATCTTAAGTAGTACAGTTATTGGACAAAGGTACTTACAAAAAGCTCTGTTATCCTTAAGCGCAAAAGCAAGAATAAATGCCGAAGCAAAATAAAAGGTGTTCCCTCCTACGAGCCATGCCAACTCTGATTTACTCATTGGTATGGGATGATATTGATAAACGAACCAGAATAAAAAGACGAATAAAAGGCTGAACCCAAAATGAATATATCTCAACAACTCCCATTTTTTAGTTAACCTACCAATCTTGTTCTTTTTGTATGGCAAAAAATCAAGTGCCATTGCTGTCCAGCATGCCCAACCGCAAAAACCTCGTCCAAATAGAATCGGCCCTAAGATTTTGGCTACCAAATAATGAATGACAGAACCTGCGAAATATCCGGATAGCAGATAAAAAAAGAAACCTTCAAGTTGCATGTTTTCCAGTTTGATTATCCCAAGGAAACCGAGCATGTAGGTTCCAATAAGCAATTGAGCAAATCGTCTGCCGGAAGGTTTGTTTTTTACAGGAAGTAACACATACAGGCCGATTCCAACACCAATAGCTGTCCCAATGTAACCAAAATTAAACAAATAGAATATGTTCCCACTGGTTTGCCATAAACCAATAGCAATGGCCCAAAATGAGATAAAAATAATTAAAGGGGTTCTGAGTTTTATTAACCCATATATGTATTTTTCCACCGAGTTTGTTATCCTAATCTTAAGTTTGTTTGTGCCACCTACAATCCCGGTGCTGACCGTAGTCAGCATCGGGATTCATGGCGGCGAAGCCGCCATGAACGACCTAAATCTGCGGTTTGTCCGCAGCATTTGACTTGTTTGATAACTGTTAAAAACATGACTTAATCTCAACAAGCAAACTCAGACATAATCCATTCTTTTTTGGCTTCTGACCAGTTGGCCGTATTCCCGAACCCATTCCAATTCATCCGGAGGTAACGGCCCTTTTTGCATTATTTCAAGGTTCTGTTTGAGTTGTGCCAGAGTTTTTGGGCCGGTAAGTACCACGTGAACATGGGGGTTGGACACGACAAAGCGATAGCAGAGTTCAGGAGTCAGCGGCGGCACTTGTATTTTATCCTGACCCGGCCAGGGAGGCATGGCAGCTTTTTTCAGTGGTTTGATCAACTGCCCCCAGGCAACAGCAGTATAACTGACAATGGCGGGATTGCGTTTTTCCAGATAAGGAAAGATGTCCTGCTCGGCACCGGGGTGTTTTGCATTATAGCGAATCATAAACAGATCGATTTCTGAATCCAGGGCCATCTCTCCGGCCCGTTTTCGATCATGAATACTGATTCCGATGGATTTTATTTTTCCTTCCTCTTTCAATTGCAGCAATGCATCCACCGTGCTGTTCGTATAGGCTGAGGTTTTTCCAAGCCAGCCCAGTTTAAAGGAATCCAGATAATCCGTGTTAAGTTTACGCAATGCTTTTTCAACACTTTTACGGATCTGCCAGCCAAAAAATCCCCATCCCAACATGGCGACAATGTGTTTGTCGCGATCTCGTTGGATGACCTGCCTGATTCCATCCGTAACTTTCTTAAAACCGGTCCCCCAGAGCCAATAGTTAACCTCTTGATCGGCTGCCCATCGAATGGCATCCGAGTCGATTCCATAATTGCCGGCCAGGCCCATACGAAATACCGGCTTATCAATGACGGGTAAGTTCACATGGGTAAATTGGGAAGATGAATTCAAATTATCATTCATGTCGTATCAATCCGATATATTCTGTTTTTTAATGATCATATCAAAAACTCTATATCATCAGTGCCGGAATGAAAAGCTGTAAATTAAAAGGCTATTTTTTATAAGATAGTCAAAAAACAGGGGAACACATTCATTAATGCGCATACTATGTTGTCCTTTTCGATTGCCGCTGAGTGCTTCCAGCCGGTTATTTTGCCTTGTTAGCTGCTGGATATTTCCAGTAGCCATTTATCAGTGCCTATCTCTGCCCGTCTTTTAAGGGCCTCTTGCCTTGTTGGGCACTTATTTCAATTCAATATTCTCGGGAAAAACCGACCTGTTTGTTTTGCATATTTCTTATACTCATCTCCAAACAAATCGATCATCTTTCTCTCTTCTTTTTTTACAAGATTGTGCCAAAGTAAATGCAGCAAGATTATCCAAAACAAATACAGCCATGAGTTTAAATACAAAGCCAAGCCAGGGCACAATAATGTGATCCATGCAGCGTACATTGGGTGACGAAAATACTTGAAAGGCCCATCTGTGCAAAGCTTGTCATCAGCCCACCAGTTACGCAGTGTATAAAAAGACCAAATATGAAGTCCTAACCCGGAGAATATTAGTATTACGCCGATAGTTTCAATTAAGCCCACATAATCTACTACAATTTGAAATGTAACAAATGAATCGACCAAAACGAAAATAGCAAATAATAGTAGGCTTATAATCGATCCTTTGGGGCCAATTCCAAATATTTTTTCCAGTTTCTTTCGAACAGATATTTTCAAAATTCTATCCACCATATTTAAAGTCAACTGCCCAATGCATGTATCACCGGATTTGGGAGGAATGAAGCGACGAGCAAATTCCGGTGTATACATTTGTTATGTGCTTAATTTTTATAAAGAAGACCATCTATCTAAAATGCCTTTTAGATGAACCAAACCAAAACACAAGCAAATAAAAGAACTCCACATCATAAAGCCAATACTTAACTGAGTAATTCGGGGATGGTTTGTTACAAATGGAATTATAAAACCAACAATCCCCCTTGCTAAATAAACAACGGTAATAAGAATCAAACAAGTGCGTAAAAAAGGGAAACGAGGCAATATCCCTGAGCCAGACCAAGCATACAATCCCCAGGTGGCAAAAATAGCAGCCAAAAATAACGTAGATAAGATTAATCTTATAGATCCTTGTTCAGCTTGTATTGCCGCATCTTGGCCAGCCCCAAAAAACCGATACCATTCCGGACCACCGAATATTATTGCAATATGCAAGGCTGCTGTTAAAAAACTTAGAATTCCAGCCACTTTTAAAAAATCAATATTACTGTTCATTCAAATATTCCTCTTTGTACATAACTTTTGTTCTGACTGCGGGGTTCTAACTAAATCACCGGCTCGCCGGTGTGCATTTTGATTGTTGAAATCAAAGTTTATTCTTAAAGTACTGTTTTTAGGGACAAAAACGTTAGTCTAAGCCAGTTTTCGGAGTGTTTCTCGGGACTTTATCTAATATTATCAGCCTATTAGCTTGGTCCGACAAGAATTAAAAGAATTAATCACTGATTTAGTGCAATTTTTTTAAGAGGCCATGTTTTTCTAATAAGTAAAGTTCGTGTACATCACTATATTTAAGTGTATGTTTGAATACACTCCGATTCATTGGACTCCGAGAATAAAAATATAGGCCACACGGCTCAAGAGATTCAACAAGTCGTAATTTAGTATAATTGTCAACAAGAGAATACTGAACATTTTTAATTTTGTTTTTAATTGCATAATCAAGTGATGCTACGATTACTCGCTCATAGGCAAAACTCTTTCTGGAATAATCGCGGTTGAATCCTCCCAGAACTCCACCCATATTTGATCCAGAAACTATAAACGTGTGGAATCCAATAATCCGATTATCAATGCAAATAAAAATGTGTATGTATTTATCTGAATTATAAACTTCTGTTTCAAAAATATTATCCTCAAAAAATTGTTGGGAAGGCGTGTTAACCCTACTTTCTTTAATTGAACAATATAAGCATTCCTTTATTTGTATTTGCTTATTTTTAGAAATTGGTCCCTGTAGAATCTCGGTTGTAACAATATCTTTTTTTCTTTTTAAATTCTTTTTGAGGCTTTTATGTTTATTAAGATATTCGGATATGTCTGCGTACTTTGTTGCATCAAAATAAGCTTCAGATGAAGAAGGATATTTATCAAACCCAGCTTTTTGATAATGGTTATCGTTTCTTGATGTGTCAACGATTGTGACCATATCAGCTTCTTTTTCGTCCTTCAAATAAGTTAGAATGGCCTTCATAATTATATTTTCCATCTCCGGTTCCCTGTAAAAAAAAGGACGGGTAAGATTTGACGTGATTAAATTACGAAAAGAGATATAGACACAGTTGCTATTAAGTAATGAAATGAATGAAATTATTTTTTTAACAAGTGCGTTCTTACGAAGTCTTGAATAAGATGTTGTTAGATCAAGTGGTTTGATCTTTAAAAAAAGGCCAAGACCTATTAACTCATTTTCCTGATATACCTTTAAATAAAAGAATTTTACTTTAGACGTTGATATCTCAACCCATTCTTCAAAAAGATCCCATATATTATGAGACAGTCCCTCTATCTTAAGATGACCTGTAAAAACGTCCTTCTCTTCTTTTGTTAATGATGTATCTTTTTTACAATGCACATTATTCATAATGATAAACTTCCCAATTTGAAGATTATTTCAAACCACAAACATCGCAAAATCTGCGGTTTATCCGTCAGCATTTTGATTGTTGAGATTTAATCCTTTAAAAGGTTTATTCTGAACTCTAAAACCGACATCTAAGATCTTTTTTTAGCATGCTCATTTTTTTATATCCAAAGAAAAAATTTTGATTTTATCTTTAATACCTTTTAAATCCACCGCACCCAATGCGGAAAATTCAGCCTCGTTAATTATTTCGGGTAAAAGTTCTTCATAGGTGGCCTGGGAAAGAATGGTTTCTGTTTGAAATTCTTTGTTCAATCCTTGGAGCCTCGAGGCAATGTTGACGGTATTGCCCACCAGAAGATAGGACATGCGGTCTGGGCTTCCCATATTGGCAGCCAGGGCTTTACCTGAATGAATACCAACCCCGTGAACCATGGGAGGCCAGTTATTTTTCTTAAACTCAACATTAAGTTTAATAAGGCTTTTCTGCAATGCAATGGCAGCCTTTATAGCATGGGTCGGGTGGTACTTATCATAAATCGGTGCACCAAATACAGCATAGATTTCATCCCCGATAAACTGAAGCACCAGGCCACCATTTTCCTGTATAGCCTTGGCCATTTCTTTGAAATACATATTCATCATTTGAATGGTCTGTTTGGGTTCATATTTTTCAACCATAGGTGTAAAATTTCGCAAATCAGTGAAAAGAACTGTCACCTTTTTTTGCTCGCCATCAAGTGGAATATTGCCTGACAGCACTTCATCCCGGACCTCCTTTGCCACATATTTTCCAAAGGCATCCTTGATAAATTCCCTATCCTTTAAGCCTTCAGCCATGTCATTAATCACTTCTGCGGTATACCCTATCTCGTCATTGGACAACACCATGATTTTCCCATCAAATTTTCCTTTTTTGATCTGTTTTAATTTTTTGATAATGTCGCCAAAAGGTTTGCTCATGCTTGATGTGACCAGGAAAACCAGAAGAATGCCAAGAATCATGAATCCCAGAACATTGAACAGGACAGCAATCCGAAATCTTAAAAGGAGTTCTGTCTCATTGAATTGCTTTGAATACGTTGCCATGCCCATTATAAAAAAAGCAGTAAGGGGAATAATATTAATTCCCACAAGCAGCGCAGTGAGCCTGGTTTTAATTCTGATTCGAAAGGTCCTGGGAGTTTTGTATAATCCGCCTTCAGGAAAAAATATTGGTATTAATTTTTTTCTCAAAATCATTTCAAGAAGAAAAAAAGCGCAAGTTGTTATGATCACGCCTATAAGAAATTTCTGGCAAAAAAGTCTAAACAGAATTTTTCCGGTAATACCATTGCCCCAAAGAATGAGAGGAAATAGAAGGGCGGAGACCACCCATACGCTAAAATCCAGGAGCAAGAGGAAAAAAGGTTCGTTTAATACCCGCTGCCTGGCTTTTCCCTTAAGTGCCAGGTCTATATTTTCTCTATTCTGAGTTCCCTTTAAAAAAGAGCGAATGGGCTTTTCATAATAGATTGTAAGGATGATCATAATAAGATAGGCGCATGGAAAATAAATGTGGCGGATCTGTGCCAGGATCAAATCTGCCTGTTCGGTTGAAGGAGCAACCGTAAAATTTTCTATCATCGTAAATAACAGCATTCCGACCAGGTTTGCCACAATATTGCCTGCCAGCATACTGTTTCGAAAAATAAAAAAGGAATAATTATTCATGCTTTTCTTTCAAATGTTTCATTTTTTTATTTCTGTTGCCTCCAAGCATAATCCCGGTGCTGACCGGCTCTGTGCGCCGATCAAGCAAACGATAGTTTGATTGATCGGTGTGCGGTGTCCGGTCCAGTTCCTTGTTCAGGCGCCAGAGGCGACTGGGCAAGGGGCTGGGCGAAGTCAGCACCGGGATTCATGGCGGCGAAGCCGCCATGAACGTTCGCCATAACCGGCGGCTCAAAGCTGTGCGACGAAGGAGCACGGCTTTGAGCTGTCTGAGTTAATGGCGTTGTTAGGTTTATTTTTTGGATTTATCATTCAGATACTGATTAAAAAACTCTATTACTCTCTCTGGATGCTCAGCCGGATATTTATAATGTTCGAAGCGAAGAACGTCCGGAATAATTATTATGTCTTTAGGTTCCTTCGATGCCTTAAACATTGCTGTAACATCCGAGACATCACCGATTTCATCTTTTTCAGC
>JAQIBP010000020.1 GCA_027858995.1 Deltaproteobacteria bacterium
AACCAACAAAACATGTCAAAAGTTAATTGAAAAAATAAATTTGCAAGAAGAAACCTTTTGGGCTGAAGACACCAGCAAAACTATTTAGTCAAGGATGAGGTCATATGAAATCGACTATAAGTGGAACTGGATTCAGCCCAGTGGCCGGCTTAAAGACATGGCATGCAGGGAACTTCTTTTGACCCTGCATAGGAAAGATCTGCTTGACTATCCTGCTCCTTTTCAAAAAACACATAATACCAATAGAACAACTCCGAAAAAAATCAATATTAATGAAAGCCCAATTAAATGTCATGTTAAAGAACTTGATCCTGTAATAGTTAAAATGGTCAGGCATACTGAGTTGGAATCGCTTTATGACTCTCTTGTGGATCAATATCATTACCTGGGATATGTCCAGATTGTTGGTAATCATCTTAAGTATATGGCTTTTGCAGGGGATACTCCTGTTGCCTGTATTGGCTGGGGCTCTGCTGCCTGGGCTGTTCAGTCCAGGGAACAATTTATAGGCTGGACTAAATCTGTTAAAAATAAGAACCTTCATTTTGTGGTGAATAATACTCGTTTTTTGGTGTTGCCTTTTGTAAAAGTCAAATGCCTTGCTTCCAAGGTTATGGCGCTGAACATCAAAAGAATTTCCTCTGACTGGCTTAAGGTTTACAACTATCCTTTATATATGCTTGAGACATTTATCGAGCAAAGTCGGTTTAAAGGCACGTGCTACAAGGCTTCCAACTGGATACAGGTGGGAGAAACAAAAGGTACTTCTAAAAAAGGGCATAAGCATTTGAAGCATGGCAAAATCAAGGATGTTTATCTTTATCCCCTTGATAAGAATTTTAAAAGGCTGTTGAGGAATGACACTGTTTGATAAATTCAATATCAGCAGCGTCAGTAAAAAACTCAATAATATTAATGTTAAAATTTCAGCAGCCAATGATAAGCTTTTTCCCTGTCTTGTTCTTCTTTCAGATTATCAATTCAAAAAACGTCCTGTAAAAATCCTGCCCAATGGTGATATCCAGGGCGGATTTGCAAAGATGATTATCTCTTTAATTAATTTTTCCTTTGTAAGGTCTTTTTGTGCTTCGTGCTACAGTATTAAAAGCCCGCCGGCATATGATCCTGTCTCTCTTTTTCTTCTGGAGCTGTTCAGATATATTGATCAATATAAAAACATGGATAAATTCCTTGAAGTACTGCGTGACAAGGATCGGGGGCGTGCATATAGAACTTATGCAGGTATCAGTGAAGAAAATATTCCCACCAAAGGCACATTTTCCAACTTTAAAGCCAGGCTTGGCAGCAGGCTGTACAATAAAATTTTTCATATTCTTGTGGGTGTTTTTTGCAAGCTTGAGATGATTACATTTAATATTATTGCTCATGACGGCACATTGTTCCCAACCAGGGCAAGATATAAAGGCTGTACCTGGTTTTCTGATAAATGCTCATGTGTTGCCATCCACAATGTAGTTGACCGGGTGAAAAAGCAGATTATGTACCGGCTGAATAATCTTAACAAAATCAATCTTGACAAAGCCTTCATAATTAAATGTGAATGTCCATATGTGCCTGAAGAAAAACAATATAAAAAGAATCCCAAATTTGAGGTGCTCTGTCTGAAGCTTGGGCATATTGATGAAAAACCAACCATAGAGCAAAATCAAACCGCCATGCTTTTTAATGTAGCTGAAGAGCTTGATAAACACGGTCTGTTTATTGACACCATACGTTCAAATATTACTGATATTAATCTTGAATCAGGTGATACTATTTTAAGATGCCCCAAAATACCCAGGGATACAGATGCAAAGATCGGTGTGAGACGTAATCCCAAAAATGGAAAGAAACAAAAAATATTTGGATATAATCTTGTGCTTTCAACCTCGGTGGAACCTGATCTTAAACTAGAACTGCCCGTGGCAGCAACGAATATTTCAGGTAATGGAGAGGAAGGCAAAATCATTATCAACAATACCAAACAGATTAATACACACCATGACTGCCAGGTTAAAATTGATATTGCAGATGCGAAATATGATATCATAGATAATTATACCTGCCTAAGGGCAAATGGCTCCATTCCCATTATTGATTATAACAAAAGAAACGAAAACCTTACCAGTGAGGCTATCAGAAAACGAGGGTATGATCACAATGGATGGCCTTTTGCTCCCTGTGGTATTGTTACAAGACCCAATGGCTTTGATAAAAAACATAAACGTCATACCTTCTGCTGTTTTAAAAAATGTCTAATTTCAAAGGCTGCCGGCATTAAAAATATCCAAAAAGATTATGATATTGGTTCATGTCCATATGTTAAAAATAAAAAAGGGTTTTCCAAACATACATATATAAAGGATAATCCACGGCTTCTTAGTGAAATACCGCGAGGATCATGGCGGTTTAAAAAACTTGCACAGTTTCGTTCAGCATCAGAAAGGGTGAATAGTGTTATAAAAGAAGATCTGAAAATCATTGACAAGCCTATTGTATATAATAAGGAAAGGGCTGATATTCTTGCACAGATTGCTGCAATTGTTCTGCTTTTGTATAGGGCATTTAAGTTTATTGTCAAAATATCCATGCTGTTTGCAAAGTATCAGTTATCTAAGAATCCGGCCATTGCCATAAAGCTACAACCTCATTATGTCCCACAGTCCATCTTGTCTCTAATTCAGAGAGAGTGAACTCCTTTTTTTTCTGACCAACCCCACGTTTTTTAAGGGCCAATTTTCGGCTCAAGGCCTTCCTGTTGCAATTCAATGATTTCTTCAACTTTTTCTTTTTTTTTGATCAGAAAATCTCTTTTCTTGTCGATATTTTAGTGAAACTGTTAGCTGAATTTCAAGATTTACTCAGTGTGCCCGATCTCACCGATTTTTAGCGGTACTATTAAACAGCCTCATGCTTTCAAAAGCTTGCAATTGCTTCAAAAGATCTGTGCAAGAAGGATTATCAATAATTTTCTTTGACATATTAATTAGTTTCTTTCAAAAAAAAAGAATCCCGGTGCTGACCGGCTCCGTGCGCCGATCAAGCAAACGATAGTTTGATTGATCGGTGTGCGGTGACCGGTCCAGCTCCTTGTTCAGGCGCCAGAGGCGACTGAACAAGGAGCTGGACGAAGTCAGCACCGGGATTCATGGCGGCGAAGCCGCCATGAACCACTAAAATCACCGGCTCGACCGGTGCATTTTTTTGTTAGGATAAGAGGGTTGACCGCAAAAAAACTATTGTTGGCCCTTTTTTGCAATAGGAGATTTATAATATTTTTACGTCACAGATGACATGTAGTTAAATTTTTTATATGATGTATCATTGCCTAATATTATGCCCTTGAGTCTGACATAATAGCTTCATAGTCTCTACCCCCATAGAATATATTCAGAATCCTAACCGCCTGTTGATTTTCATCAACGACAAAAGCTACAACGATTTTTTTATCGAGGGGATAGATTCTTAAATCTTTCATTAAGTCGTTGCGTTGCTGCCCTCTTAGAGGTGCAGTTTCTAACTTCTTACATTTGAGTCTAAGCTTTTCAATGTATGACCAAGCTCTTTCCGGAAAGCCACTTTGCGCTGAAATATATTCATAGATATGTTCAAGGTCTTTGATTGCATCCGGCATCAAATAGACTTTATATGTTTTCATTAGAGTTCTTGCTTTGCCCGTTGTTGGTGTAGCTCCTCGATGGTTTTAAAGGCTGTATTAAACGGCACGGGTTCACCACTTTGCTCTGAATGTACCAGACGTTCACGGATTAAAGAAATTCTTGCTTTGTGCTCTTCTTCTCTTTTCTGCCACATTCTCATGGCTTCCCTTATTAGTTCACTCGTTGAACCATAGGAACCTGAGCTAACCTCTTTTTTGATAGAGGCCAGCATATCTGGCGGCAAAGTGATTGTAATTCTTTCGGCTTTTTCTTGTTGCATATATGATCCTCCGTCAAAGTATGATTTAATCATACCCTTTTAAAAAGCGAGGGTCAATACGCTCTTTAAAAAATAAAATCCGCTTTCCCGACAATGTTGTAACGCGGCTCAGTCCCCGGCTATCCACTGGGCTATCTGGTTAGCAGTAGAATTTAATATTTGGTAATTATCTTCACTCTACAACTAAATCTTTCTTTTGCCGTTTAATTCTTGCTTGATGCGAACGTCCAAGATTCTTCTCTTTTCTTACTAATCTGAGATTCGACTTTTCTTTATGATATTTTCTAAATTTTTCAGAAAGGGTATGGTCTTTAAATGCATATACATTATCAATTGTTTCAATATATTCAACAGAAGATAAGTCTATTCTGTAGAGCTCAATAAATCTATCAACTATTACGGAAAATGTATTTGGTTGCCTATGATCTATATTTAATTCTACCCAAAGGCTCAGTTCGCCAGTTTCTTGGCATTTAACTCTCCCTTTTTTTGAATTTCCTTTGAAAAACGATAATTTTACCGACCTTAAATCGTCTGAGATTACATCCCTACAAGTTTTACTGAATTTTGTTAAAGGCGATAGCCTTCCATTTATGCATTTAATGTACGAAAAAATTTCACAAGACGAATCAACTCTGATTACATTGAAACATTTTGTTTTATATCTGGTTTCATCAACTTTGATTTTTTTAATGCCAGCTCCAATTTTTTCTTTTGCATTTGGATGGATTTTTAAAAGATTCAAAACATCGCTAAAATCTTCTGCACTCAATGATTCTCTGAATCCGTATGAGTTCAGAATTTTTTTAAAATGGGCAATAACATCTTTCTTGTATTTAAAATTTAGTCGCCCGATGTGTACCCATTTTTTCATAATTTAAATATACCCTTGTGATGACACCTGGCTAACACCAGGATCTACGGTGAAATCCGTAGCATTCTATTGTTGAGATAAATCTAAAATTGATTTCAGCTTTTCAGTTGCTGCAATTCTCTTTTTGGGTTCCATTCTTAATATATTTTCAACCTTCCACTTGATGGCTGGTAGGTTTTCAAGACCTGAAATTGAAAGCAAACTAAAATCAGATATTCCCATTTTAACAGACAACAGAAATTTGCGTTCATTCCTTGAAAGTTTGGATAATATCAGAGATGGCAATTCTTTACGTATTTTCCCAAGCTCCTGATAACTGACCTCTATTGATGACATACCTTTGAATTCAGCTTCATACGCCTGTCTAAAATCTTGAAAATTTGGTGAAAGCAATTCTGACATGGGTCGATTGTGACTGGCAAGGTATACGACAAACGCTTGACTGATTTCTTCATTCAGGCCACCTACCTCAGAAAGGAGTTTGATATCAAATAAATCCCGAGGATGCTGGCGATCCAAAGCGGCACATATCTTCCCGCCATAAAGATCTGCAAAAGAGAGTACCGGAACTTCCATTTCCATCTTGAAAATGTCACCGGCATTTTTGCACAATGGTTTTAAAATAGGAGGATAGCAGCTTCCCCTCAATATCAAATTCGGCTCTATTTTAACCAAGGTGCCTTGGCTTATAATAATCAGTTTGTATGTATAATCCGTATCTTTTATTTTTAACTTTTGAATCTGACACCGGGGGAATAATTTTTCAATACTATCAGAAATCCTGCTTAGTGAATCTGTAATATCCTTTAAAGTTTCATCCCTTGGTTTAACTGGAAGAAATGTTAAATCAATATCAACAGATAACCGAGGCATATTCAAATGGAAAAAATTCAAAGCAGTCCCGCCTTTTAATGCAAAGTCTTTTTCCTGACCCACTATTGGAAGAATGGATAGCATTAATTTTGCCTGCTCAAAATATTTGTTCATTTTTATGGGATATCCGCTAAACTGATACTCTTTATTTCATCAGGGACTGTTATTTGATATTTTTTATTTAGAATCCCATTGGCTGCAACTTGTCGTTTCCCTTTTCCCAAGTCAATATTATTAATATCCAATTTTTGAAACCAGGGCATGTTGTATGTGTCCGCAAAATAGAGGAATAATCGTTTTGCTTTTATTGAACTGCATGTTTCAAGAAGGGTTTGCAAGTATTCGGATCGCAATGATAACAGGCTCTCCATAAAATGACCAGCCTCTTCAAACGAATGATAATTTGGAACCAGGGCACACAATTCAATCATGGCACGCTCGGGTGCAGACCCTTTTATTTCATAATTGCCTGCATTAAAATCCATTAATCCAAAATCTGGTCGGGACTGAAAAATATTTAACCTTTTAAAACACAATTCATCTTCCCATGGATGTTTCATGAACCACTTTGGCAGTTGAATTTTTTCCGATGCAAAAAGATATATTTTTCCTGTTCGTCCCAATTGGAGATTATGCCCGAATCCAAATAATTCCAAAGCAGTTTTCCCACCAGCATGCACACAAAGATTTAATTGATTCTGAACAGCATACAATCCCCCGCGCCAATCAACAGAATCTCCAGATTGAATATATGCGCCACTTCCTATTTTAGTTACCCAGGGTGCTTTCTGGTAATAATCTAATAGCTGCTGATATCCGCCATGATCTCGAAACCACGTCAATGTACCCACTGTTCCTTTGGGCCAGTTACGAAGAATTCGGTTTAATATGTTTCTATTTTCACCAGTCATGTTTGTGATTATAAGTCAAAATTAAACAAAATGCAAGCAAGTAGTTTAAAATTATTATTATTTAACAAGTTATACTTGTGATTCCTTAACATCTATATCACCGGCTCGATTGGTGTATTTTATTTGTTGGAATTTGTTGTTTCCTTTTTCTTATAGGCTTTTGGCTCGACATTACGACACATTTTTTCAATCTGGAATGAAATAGTGCCTATCTGTTTCTCAGTTAGTATAGCGTTTCCTTTTGAAAGGAAGTCAAAGTTTTTTCCGTTGCTTACTCTTAATTCACTTGATTTAGTTTGGTTAATAAACCATCCAGGTATTGCCAGAACAGGAGTAACATAGTGTTTATCTCCAGTTGAATTTTCTATCCACTTTTGGAGCCATTTAGCTTGGCGAAAAGCCTGATCAACAGGTTTTGTTTCTACCCAACCAGGAAAAAGCAATTTCTCACCGTCAAACTCAAGTTTCCAATTATCATTTTCTGTTTTTTTAAATTTTGCTCGACCCTTGGTTTCAATTGCAAAAACTCCTTGGGGACCTACAGCAATATGATCAATATTAAAATTCTTCTGTGCAGGGAAATCATGGAAAATATTAAATCTATATTTTCCTAATACTTGAAGACCTTGCCCCACAGCACCTATCAATTAGCGGAGGATTTAGCGTAACTGGATCTTGCTTACACAATACGTATATATCACCTATAAAGTTTAAATATGCTGCAGAAAGAATATGACCATCATTTAAAGGGTTAAGCTGATCCCAACTAAATTTTGCAACATTGTAGTAGCTATTATCGTTTAATTGCTCTAAATCATATCGCTCATTTTCGCATGGACTACATAAATCTTGATGCCAATCAATTGATATCAACGCTGGAGCAATATCATTTTGAGAGAATCTATATTTTGACCATTTAAACCAATAGTAAAATACAAACCTATGTTCCATCATTAGTGCAACTTCTATTGAATTACCTTTTCCATCAGGGCTTTCAAGATGACTATAGCTTGAACCTGGTGGACAAATATATTTATTATCAAAAATCATCCATTATCTCTTTTAGTCTAATGCTGAGTTGAACCACCAAAATCACCGGTGAAATCCGGTGCATTTTTAAGTTAGGATTTTGAAATTTCTCAATAAGCATTGGCCATTTTAAATACCAAATCTTAATTGCGAATGAATAGAACGCTGAGATATATAAGTACAATGGTTATGTAAATTGAAGTTTAAGCTTTTTACCAAGGGCTACTGCAACGTTTTCCAGAGTTAGAAGCGTTATTGAAGAATTCTTAGGATCGAGCAGTCTATCTACTGAAGAACGGCTTGTTTTCATCATTTTGGCCAGAGCCGTTTTTGAAATATTACGTAATTCCATTTCCTGCTTGATCTGATAAGCAAGTATGCGTTTAAGTGCTGTTGCTTCAGCTTCAGCCATCAAACCTTCTTCCTGAAGGAAATCATCGAAACTACTTCCGATATGTTTATTTTTCATTTTTAATCCTCCTGATATCCTTTCAATCTTGAAAGAGCTGTTTTTAAATCGTTCTTCGGAATTTTCTGTGATTTCTTAATGAAACCATGTAATAAAATCATGACATTTCCATCAACAGTGAATAAAACTCTGGCGATTCCATTTGGAACCTTTGATCTCACTTCCCATAAAAACGGTTTTATTTTTTCAACTAAGGGCCAGCTCAAAAATAAATTTACATTTTTGATGACGTCAATTTGTAATTCCAGTCAGAAAGGACCTCATGCTTTTTTATTTGAAGTTCTTTCATTTTTTTATCAGAAACCCTTTC
>JAQIBP010000043.1 GCA_027858995.1 Deltaproteobacteria bacterium
CCCTGGAAAAACAATTAAGAAAACAATAAAAAATGAATAAAAGTAGTGCCATAACAGCAATAAAAATACGCTAATAGCCTGTAATTACACGTTTTTATTTTTTATGTCAAAAAGATGGGTTAGGGCAGCTTTATTATATGAGTTTGCTGAAGTTGCAGTTCCATGCGTGAAAGCTGACCACGGTAATGGCTTGATTGGCTACCTGCGTTTTGATAAGGAATTTCGGAATGGAGCCTCATTTGAGGCTTTTTCTTGTGTCCCATGTCGAGACCATCTTTTAGCAGTAGAGTTCGTTAACTTAAAAGACGGAGAGATTATACAAAGTAGTTTTAGTGAAAGTGGTCTGATAGGAAAAACCACATCTGACAGCGTTCAGAGCTTGAATTATGTTACCAATCGTACATCTGAGGTAGCAGCAACACTTCCTATGCAACTCGGGGCTGCAACACACTATACAGGTTCAATCTATTCTGCAGTAACAGATCGAAGTCCGTCTGGGTTTATTGATGAATTGTATCGTAGGGTCTATCGTCCTTGGATGGATGTGGCTCAAGCTGGCCCGCATCTTCGGTTTGAACTAAAACTTCCTCCATTACTCGCTATTGTTCTAAATCGTTCAAATTTTCGTAGAGATGTACCTACTGTTCTAAAGGAACTTCGCGGAGAGATGGCACCTATACGTGCGGACTTGGTGCGTCTGAACCATATGATTGATTCATGCCTTGAACAAAGTGAAATATATGCTCAAACACAGCGTATCTCTGAAAGTTTTGACGCGGTGGTTGCTGAGTCACTCCTAACCCCAGTCGAGCTAAGGAACAGACGTATCATTTCAATCTTTAATCTAATTAAACCTGTAAGACAGATATACTCAATAGCCGTTGATCCCTTGGCTGCAGATCACGAAAAATTTATCGAGGCATTTAAGTCTTCACAAGAGGCAGTTAAAAAGAATAGCCGAATAATTTCACGTTCAGTAGCAGCATCAAAGGTTTCGGAACTACTCAGAATTGGTTCGATTCGCGATATGGTTACCTCACACTTTACAGATGAAGAGCAACAACTTATTCATAATAACATCACTAACAAGTAAATTCACCCGACCTCCTTCGTCGGCGGGTGATTTAAACGGTTAGGCAAAAATAAAATAAGGAATAGATAGATGACTCCAGAACAAAACAAACTAATTGATAAAAGTCTTGGCGTTATTGGCTTTATATCTTTAGCTGGTGCTGCTGCATTGTCTTTGTGGGGAATAGTCGTAGCCATATTTGATCGTCGAGTTGACTTCCCAGAAGTTATTGAAGCACTTTTGGGGGGTGGTGAATTTAGTATAATTTTTTATCCCCTAATTTGTATAGGCATTATTTGTCTATGGATAAGATCTTTCTTAAAAGCAGGTCGAAAGTAGATTAAAAAATGAATGAGACTGTGTCCTGGATTCTATGTGCCTTTACGGTTATAGGCGGTATTGCTGCTATAGGCTATCTCTTTGATAAATGGCGTTCAGAGAGAAAATGGTCAGAACAAGAAAAAAAAGTAAATAATGATTGGTGGGAATCTTCTGATCTGAAACAATTATATGAAAAAAATGGGTGCACAGAATTTGGGTGGTCTAATAAAGATCGTTTATCTGAACGTCTGAGTAAAGGTAAAAAATTAGTTTATGAAGTTGATAAAAAAAATAGAATTAAAAATTTGCTAGTGAATAAAAGTGGCCAGGTTCTTATATGCAAAAAATAGCGCCTAACAAAAAAAATGCACTCGGAAAAAACAAAGTTACGTTCGTTCCTCACTACGCTTTGTTTTCCCGGTGATTTTGGCGTTAGACACAAAACATGCCAAAAAGAACAAATGATTTTCAGAGTCTGATTGCGTTCATTTATAATCGTATTTCCCCCAAAGGAGGAAAGGTTACGGAATCAGAAATGGTTTTTGATAAAGAAGCAAAAATATTGCGTGAGGTAGATATTTTAGTAAGCCAAGATGTAGCTGGCCATGAAATTCGATTAGCGGTTGAATGTCGAGATAGATCTAGAGCAGAAAGCGTTGAGTGGATTGATGCACTAATTGGCAAAACACAATCGCTTGACGTCCATAAGGTTGTAGCTGTTTCCAGTGAAGGATTTTCAGCATCGGCAAAGGAAAAAGCAACTGCACACGGAATTGATACACTGACGTTAGAAGAAGCTAATGAAAAGGACTGGGAAACATACTTCATTAAGCCAGGAATCGTTGTAATGTCAGATGAATATTATACTTTAAAGAAAGTATTTTATTACTCCGAAGGCGGCTTTGAGGATACTGAGAATCTTGGGCTCTTATCAAAGATCTATCAAAAGGAGAAGCACGTAGGCACAATTAAAGAATTTCTTGAAAAATACTTTCTCGATGTTTTAATCAAAGAGTTCGATGATTATTTTAAAGAACATAGATTTGAAGTTTTTAAGACAAAAGCAGATTTAAGTAAATTGCTATATCTTGAGAAAGATGTTGAATTCCCTAATCTATCATCTAAAACAACTGATGGTGAGATTGTAGATTTATCAAAGATTAAGTTTATTGTTCATGGTACAAGGCGTTCATCAACAGTTCCACAAAAACACAGCAAGTTTAATAAAACCATGATTTCAACTGGATCATTTGAAGATACAGATGGATCAGTATTAAGATTTAAAATATTACAAGAACCTGAAAGTAAGACGCTACATGCTAATTGGGTTAGAGAAAATAAATAATGTGTTTAACAAATCAACCTGACATTTTGTTCGCTAGCACTCTCAAAATGACAGGTTATTTGTAACGTTCAATTTCAAAAGAAGTTTAGGGAATAGAGTTTAAAAAATGCCTGTAATTGATGATACCCTGAAGCATACATTCGGATTTGATAAATTTAAACCCGGCCAACGTCAAGTGATAGAAACTATCATAGCCGGTAAGCCTGCTGCATCCATTTTTCCCACAGGTGCAGGAAAATCTCTTTGTTATCAGTTGCCTGCGATTCTTGAACAAGGGATGACCCTGGTCGTTTCCCCGCTTCTATCCTTGATGAAAAATCAGATTGATTTTTTAAAATCGAAAAATATCTCTGCGGCAAGACTTGACTCCGGGATGAGCGCCGAAGATTACCGAAGTACACTTGAAGCAGCTCGGCTGGGACAATTGAAGATACTGATGATTGCTGTAGAACGATTCAAAAACGAAAGGTTCAGAACCCAGCTCAGGCAGATGAATGTATCCTTACTTGTCGTTGACGAAGCCCATTGTATATCTGAATGGGGCCATAATTTCAGACCAGATTATCTGAAGATTCCTTTGTATCAAAAAGAATTCAGGATTAAAAAGGTTTTATTGCTTACAGCCACAGCAACACAAAAGGTTATTGACGACATGTGTAAAAAGTTTGCCATCAAACGGAAAAATGTTGTGCAAACAGGGTTTTACAGGAAAAATTTATTTCTCCGCATACGCCCTGTGGCTGAAGAAAAAAAAGACACACTGCTTCGGGAGGTATTGGCAGAAAAGCCGGATGGTCAGACAATTGTGTATGTTACCCTGCAAAAGACAGCTGATCGGATCACGCAGATGCTGAAGGAAAATGGACTGGATGCAGAGGCCTATCATGCGGGAATGAAAAATGAGCGTCGGGAAGCTGTTCAAAATCGGTTTATGACCGGAAAAATAGACACAGTCGTAGCAACAATCGCATTTGGAATGGGGATTGATAAAGAAAACATTCGAAAAGTGATCCATTATGACCTGCCAAAATCTATAGAGAGTTACAGTCAGGAAATCGGCCGATCCGGAAGGGATGGAAAGCCCTCTCTCTGTTGCCTTTTTGGAAATAAAAACGGCATACCGGTACTGGAAAATTTTGCTTATGGTGATACACCCGCTCTTGAAAATATCCGTCAAGTATTGGAGAGTATCTGCCAATTTAAAGAAAACCTATTTGAGGTTCGAGCATACACTTTGAGCAGGAATGCAGACATCAGGTTGCTACCCTTAAAAACTCTGCTGGTTTACCTGGAGATGGCAAATATCATTTCTCCCAAATATACTTATTTCGAAAATTATGCTTTCAAGTATTTGATCCCTGTAGAAAACATCATTGAGAAATTCAAAGGTGAAAAGGCGCAATTTGTCAAAATCATTCAGGATAATTCCAAGACTGCCAAAATATGGACCCAAATAGATATAGATAATACGGTTGCCGAATCAGGCTTTGACCGGCAACGGGTTCTCACGGCCCTGGAATACTTTCATGAAAAAGAGTGGATAGACCTTAAACCAAAATCCGCGGTAGAGGTTTTTGAAATACTTAATTCTGAATTTGATATAGACTCAACAGCCCAGGATCTTGCGAATCTGTTTGTTGAAAAAGAAAAAAAGGATGTAGCACGTCTCCATGACATGATTGAGCTTTTTGAAACAGATCAGTGTCTGGCAAAAAGTTTATCCGCTTATTTTGGAGAGAAATTAGATGCTGATTGCAAAAGGTGTTCAGTTTGCATGGCGAACGAACCAGTTAAACTGTTATCATCAGATTTACCTTTATTGGATATGCTGGATTTTCATGATCTTGTACAGCCGTTGACGAATATTGCGGAGGCACCGCTGCCAGTTGCTCTGGTGACGCGTTTTTTATGCGGCATTTCTTCTCCCCGGTTGTTTGAGTATAAAGCCAGACAAATGGACGGTTTTAGCTGGCTTGAAGCATACCCGTACAAAATTGTTGAAAAATGGGTCCAATTGCATAACAAATAGAACGAGGGGTCAAGTCTGCGTTTAACTCTTTCTGAAAAATTCCAACAACAAACATGCACCGGATTTCATCGGTGATGTTGGAAGTTCATGGCGGCTTCGCCGCCATGAATCTCGGTGCTGACTTCGTCCAGCCCCTTGCTCAGTCGCCTCTGGCGCCTGAACAAGGAGCTGGACCGGAATTAGAGGAGGTAGAAATGACAATCTGCGGTATAGAAATGTCTGGATCTGAGGCAAGATTGGTACTACTCAATGGAGACAAATCGGTCTTTTCTCACGTAAATGTCAAGCCAAAGAAATTGAAACTTGCCGATGATGAAAACCCAGATGAAGTTAAAGCCTTCCGCGATTCAATATTTGCTTTTCTTAGAGAAAATAATGTCACTCTGGTTGCAATCAAAAAACGTGGGAAAAAAGGTGATTTCTCAGGCGGGCCAGTTGGATTCAAACTTGAAGGCATAATTCAGTTGTATGATGACTGTCCGGTAAAATTAGTG
>JAQIBP010000141.1 GCA_027858995.1 Deltaproteobacteria bacterium
AGGATAACTCACGGGTTGAAAAAAGTGTTGAGTGTATATCACAAGATTCCCATCTGGCTCAATACCCAGTGTAATCATCCCAATGAAATAACTGAAAAAACCGCAGAGGCTGTATTCAACCTGCTTACCTGCGGTGTCAACGTCGGCAACCAGGCGGTTTTGCTTAAAGGAATAAATGATGACGTTGAAACGTTCAAAAAATTGCACCAGAAGCTTCTGACCGTCCGCATACGGCCTTATTATCTCTTCTACTGTGAACCAGCCCCTGGAATCGATCATTTCAGAACTCCGGTTGAAAAGGGTGCGGAACTCATACGGGATGCCATACGCGGCCATACCACCGGACTTGCCCAGCCTATGTATGTCATTGCTACCAATATCGGCAAAATTCCGCTAATGCCCGATTACTATATAATGGGAAAAGATAAGAAGGAATATACGCTCAAAAACCACAAAGGCATTACCACCAAATGGCCCAATATTCCTGAGTAGATATAAATATGGACTATCAACAAATACTTGAAGAAATTCATACAGAAGTTAAGCTGGTCATCACCCAGGGAAAGGTTGCAGATTACATTCCCAAACTGGCGGCTGTGCCTTTGAATAAATTCGGGATGGCAGTCCAGACTTTGAATGGAAAATTATTTTCTGTGGGTGATGCAGATGAGTATTTTTCCATTCAATCCATTTCAAAGGCCTACACTTTGATTCTTGCCCTGCAATTTGTGGGAGAAAATAATTTATTGAAACGAGTCGGCAGAGAACCCTCTGGAAATCCGTTTAATTCACTGGTTCAGCTTGAGTATGAAAACGGGATACCCCGAAACCCTTTTATCAATGCCGGCGCTATGGTACTGGTGGATATTATCCTTTCCCAGTCAAAGGACGCAGTGCAAACCATTCTCAAATTTGTTCGGGATCGGTCTGATAATCAGGATATCGATTTTGATAGGGAAGTGGCTGCATCGGAAAAGAGTACAGGATTTCGGAATGCAGCCCTGGCCAATTTTCTCAAGAGTTATGGAAACCTTGAAAATGATGTGGAAGATGTTCTTGATATTTATTTTTCCCAATGCTCGTTACGTATGAATTGTATTGACCTGGCCAGAAGTTTTATGCTTCTAGCAAATCATGGACTCTCCCCTTGGTACGGGAAGCAAATAATAAGCAAAAGCCAAGCCAAACGGATCAATTCACTCATGCTCACCTGCGGGACCTATGATGCAGTGGGTGATTTTGCTTATCGCGTAGGCTTGCCGGGGAAAAGCGGCGTTGGTGGCGGGATTGTCGCGTTTGTTCCGGGCCGGCTCTGTGTGGCTGTCTGGTCGCCCGGCCTCAATTCCAGTGGAAATTCTCTGGCTGGAACACAGGCTCTTGAATTGTTTACAACCAAAACCGGTAAGTCTATCTTTTAATCAAGAGTCACTGCAGAAGTGAAAAGATATTCACTATTTTCTTGATGCAGTGTCTTTGTTGTTATGGCCTTTTACGTTCTGATTTTTTAGGAAACAAAAATAGTTCTTAATTTTTACAATAGCTTCATTAAAAAGTAGGATACCTCAAAAGGCCTGCCAATGCAAAAGACTAATCAGACTGGAATCAATTTGCTATGTTTATGGTGCATATCATGACGACCTGATCAACACCAGTTTATACAGAATTGGATCAGCTTTCAAATAGTGTTATGGATCTTATCAAACAGAATAAACTGGATGAAGCAGAAGCTGTATTAAAACAGCTATTAAATGAATACCCAGACCAAATCGATGGTTTTGAGCGGCTGGGCCAGATCTATGAGGCCCGGGGAAAAAGGCAAACAGCTGCTGATTATTACCAAAAAGCTGCTGATTTTGCCAAAACCATGCCGGGATTTGATCAACAAAGCATTGATTACTATTTGTCAAAAGCGAAAAGCATGACCGAAGAAAAAAAGTAAAAGAACTAAATCCAAAGAAAATAAATCCTTTTAAAAATTCATTCGAAGAAAAAACTGGCTACAAAAAAAAGTCGCAACATAAGTATTCATAGGGCACAGTCCTGACAAAATTTGGAGCCACTATATCTGGTATCTTATGTTTTCCAGAATAGAGTTTTCCATTCAAATATATAAACCGGGATATTAATAAGGGCAATTTTTAGGCATTCCAGTAATATAGATAATTGAGAGTTTAATTGAAGAGATGACTAATTATTCTTGCACGAAGTATTCCAAAATTTAAAAGATTAAGTATCCCAAGAGTACTAATCAATTAAATCAAAATAGCCTTTTTTTCATATAAAGCTTGGAGTGGTTTTGATAATAGTTTTCTAAAATACCAAAAATTTTGTATCCTTTTTTTTCATAAAATGCTGGGGCTTGAAAACTATAAGAGTAAAGATATGAGCTATGGCAACCTTTTTCTTTTGCAGTTCTTTCGGCTTCAAACAGTAAGCTTTCACCAATTTTTTTTTTCCTGTTATGTTCGGAAACCCACAAACTAATTATTTCAAGCCAGCCACCCCCCCCCACTATACAATCTATCCCTGCAATCATTAAATCTGAATCATCTGTCATTTTATAAAGGAAGTTTTTGAAAACATAACCTTTTATTCTATTACCATTGAACCCCATTAACTTGTCATCAAGATATTGTTGATCTTTTTGATCAGGCTTGTAGTTATAAATTAATTTCATTTTTTTCACTTTTAAACATTTTATTTACTGATATGATTTTATACCAATTCTAAGAGTAAAAGAGTAGGTCAATCTGTTTTTTAAATTTTTTGAGCAATCTACCATCTAATGTAATTAGCCCTGTAAAAATCATTCCCATACCTATAAAAACTTCCCATCCAAGCTGTTCTCCAAGAACCGTAACACCAAGAATTATTGCGCTGACAGGGATTAAAAAAGTTACCAATAAAAGATTGGTAGGCCCTGCAGTTGCCAGCACATGAAAATAGATGATGTAAGCTAAAGATGTGCTGATTGCAGCAAGTCCAAAAAGGGACATTATTGTCATAGTGTTTGGAGTCAAATTCCATGGCTGATCAAAATATAAGGCTAATGGGGTCATCATTATTGTTGATCCGCACAACATTCCAGTTGCAACTATCATTGGATTCATATCTTTAAAGCGATGACCGTAAATAGCAGCAAATGCATATGAGATTGCAGCTCCAAGAACTGCAATTTGTCCAATAATTTCGATACCGAATCCTTTTAATGATTCTATTCCTATCAGGACTGATACACCAATCCAACCCATCATTATTCCCAATATTCTGTTAAATGTAAGCTTTTCTTGCCTTGTAAAAAAGTGTGCGAGTACAACACTAAAAATGGGCGTTGTTGCATTTAGTATACTTGCAAGACCGCTTTCAATATGGGTTTGCCCCCAGACAATTAAGCAAAATGGAATCAGATTGTTTAATACACCCAATACAAAGAAAGAACCCCATATACTAAGGGAGGTTGGCATTCTTTCTCCCTTTAGATATACAATAGCCAAGAGTATGATAGAAGCAAGAGCAACCCTGCACAGCACGATTGTGAGTGGAGGTAATTCTTTTACCGCCACACCTATAAAGAAAAACGACCCGCCCCACATTATAGACAAAATAATGATTAGCACCCATTCTTTAACACCCATAACCTTATTAACCATTTCTAATTTTTCTTTCATCTGTGTGGTTCCCATATTTCTCCCAACTATTTTGTAATATATACTTTTTTTAATTGTTTACCCTTTTATGAATGAAACAATAACCTATGATCTAATATTTAGCGACCCGAATATTGCTGAATTTGAGAGCAATATTCGGGTGGTCAACAGACATTAATTGGATTAGAATACAATATGGAGGATAAAATTACTATGTATGATTATTCACAACAGTCTGATGACTATAAAAGGATCGAAAAAGCCATTCGATTTATCGAAGACAATTTCAAATCCCAGCCAACACTTGATGAAATTGCCAAAAGTGTTCACTTAAGTAAATACCACTTTAATCGCGTGTTTAAACGCTGGGCCGGAATCGGACCTATCCAGTTCCTACAGTTTATCACTCTTGACTACACTAAAAAAATCTTGAGAAAATCAAAAAGTCTTCTTGAAACGTCATTAGAAGCGGGCCTGTCAGGACCAAGCCGATTACACGATTTATTTGTTACATTCGATGCAATGACTCCTGGCGATTTCAAAAAACAGGGTGCTGGCTTGAAAATAGAATATAGCCTTTGTGATTCCCCTTTTGGTGAGTGCTTGATTGCAAAAACTGAAAGAGGAATTTGTCATTTTGGTTTCATACGAGAAAACAGTCAATTATATGCCCTTAATCAACTATTTAAAAAATGGCCTGGTGCCATATTCAGTAAAAATTCACAACCCCTTGATCCTACAGTTAATCAAATATTCAATCTTGATCAAAAAAAAGAATCACGCCCATTTAATATTTTACTCAAAGGTACAAATTTTCAAATTAATGTATGGAAAGCGTTGCTATTGATCCCCAGTGGCAGTGTAGTATGCTACCAGGATATAGCCGCACATATCGGTCGCCCAAAAGCATTTAGAGCTGTTGCAAGTGCAATTGCAATTAATCCGGTTGCATACTTAATACCTTGCCATAGGGTAATTGCCAAGTCAGGTAAAATTCATCAATATCGCTGGGGTTCTTCAAGAAAGAAAGCTATTGTAGGGTGGGAGGCTGCAAAAATGGCATAACAAGAATTGCCAAATTGCTTTTTCAATAATTTTCCTTACCTATAAGTTTGCTTTGTGATGCTTTTAATTTTCAATACCTTCTCGATCATAAACAGACATCATGGTTCCGACCATAGTCGTTACCAATTTTTGCCCTCCATCAACATGGACAAATAGTTCACCCTCGGTTACTGTTATGTTTCTACCAGGCTTTTTAACTGTACCGACTGCTTGAAATCGTTTCCCTTTTGCAGGAGACAAAAAATTAATTTTAAACTCGATAGAAAGGACAGCAGCACCTTTTGGCATTAATGAAAATGCCGCATACCCACATGCACTATCAAGTACAGTTGCCACAATACCGGCATGAATGAAGCCATGTTGCTGTGTTAAATTGGTTTGATATGGAAATTCCAGTTTTACTTCACCTGGCTGAATGGATAATATCGAAGCATTGACTGTTTTCATGATTTCCTGCCGGTTAAAACTATCCCTTACTTTTGCCTCATAGCCATCATCACTTGGTTTAAATTGTGATTCCATTTTGCAACATGTCTCCTCGATGTTAGTTTATCAAATAAGTGGTTTCTTTTTTATATATAAAACTTTTTCACATTCACTACCAAATCACCCTGGGTGTCAGTTTGCCTTCACTAACGGATCGAAGGTAATTGAGCTTTAAGTCTACATTTACAAGGCCGGTATCCTCAGGCAGCCTGAGAAATGCTTCAAAGCAATCAGGCAACCTGTTCGGCATCTTCAATATTTACTGAAGTAATTTGCATTGTCGCATTAATTAAGCATCATGCTTTTCCCTCAGCCAGATTCAGTGCTTCAGTAAATGATTTAACCAAAAGAGGAACACCCTTCTCAGTAGTTGTCCATGAACATATACTTAATCGGATAGCATCTTATCTTGAATCTCTTTGGAAAAGTTCATCCTCATCAGCAGTTATTAATTTTTGACAATGATGGCATACCATATTCAATCGTTGAACATTGCCTTTAAAAAGGAATTTATCACAATGAGGGCAATGATAATCTTTTAAATCGGGATTACTCTCCATTGGTGGAATCATTGGTTCTGTAACATTTGAATTATTCATTATTGCTCGCTAAATCTATTTAAATGGGATATATTAATATATCATAACTACAGAAAAACCAAGCAGTTTTTTTAATCAAATTGATCTTGACTTTTAATTAAATACCCATTAATTTTAATTCCATCAAATGTTGGAAACATATCTTTGTCAATGAAACTTTATTATTAGTAATTCTTTATTTTCAGGAGGGGTAGCATGGCTTTGAATCTCAAATCCATAGGAGAAAAGGTCGGCCCTTTTACCAAGGAGTATAAGCAGAAAGATGCAATATTGTATGCTCTTGGTGTTGGTGCAGGTTTTCGTGATCTGGAATACTGCTATGAAAAAAATCTCAAGGTTCTTCCAAGTTTTTCCATAGCATCAATCTTTGATACAATGGCAAAATTTGCAATTAAAGCCCGGGTTAATTTGGCAGGTATTTTACACGGTGAGCAGGATCTTATCTTTCACAATCCAATTCCCCCCGAGGGCACACTCACAACAAACGGGCAGATTGACAATATTTATGATAAGGGCAAAGACAAAGGTGCTCTTGTGATAGGCAAGAGTGACACTTTTCACTCCAATGGAAAAAAACTGTTTACAAGCATATTCTCTCTTTTCTGCCGTCTTGATGGTGGATTCAGTGGTGAGAAATCTTTGAAAACTGAATTTGAATTTCCTAAAAGAAAACCTGATTTTATTGTGGAAGATAAACCGTTGACAGGTCAGCCACTTCTTTACAGACTTTCTGGAGATATATTCCCCCTTCATGCCGATCCGAAATTTGCAAAAGCATCTGGATTTGAAAAACCCATTATGCATGGTCTCTGCACCCATGGATTTGCATGCAGAGCGCTTTTAAGCCAGCTGATTCCCAGTGAACCGGAAAAGGCAATACGTATGAAATGCCGTTTTTCAAACACATTATACCCGGGTGTACCCATAAAAACACTTATCTGGAAAATAGAAAAGGGTAAAGCTGTGTGGAAAACCATAAACCAGGAGACCGGTGAAGAAATTATTACCAATGGTCTTTTTGAATATGGTGATATACCAAAGGATGAAATACTTTTTGACGACCGTGTAGCTGTTATAACAGGTGCAGGAACCGGTCTTGGTCGAACCTATGCACTTGAGCTTGCAAAACGGGGGGCAAAAATTGTTGTAAATGATTATGGAGGAGCATTTGATGGCTCAGGAAAAGGCTCTTCATCCCCTGCCCAGATGGTTGTGGATGAAATAAAAAAAACAGGGGGTCAGGCTGTTGCCAATTATGACAATGTTGCAAGCCCGGAGGGCGGCAAAAATATCATAAAAACAGCTCTGGATGCATTTGGTACAATTGATATTCTTATAAATAATGCCGGAATTTTAAGGGATAAAAGTATAGTTAAAATGGAGCCGGAACAGTGGCAGTCAGTTCTAAATGTCCATCTTTCAGGTTCCTATAATGTAACCAGACCAGCCTTTAAAATAATGAAGGAAAAAGGCTATGGAAGAATAATCATGACCACATCTGCAGCAGGTCTTTATGGCAATTTTGGCCAGACAAATTATTCTGCAGCCAAACTTGCCCTTGTGGGATTGATGAACAGCCTGAAACTTGAAGGCTTGAAATATGATATCAAGGTTAACACTGTAGCCCCCCTTGCAGCTTCCCGGATGACTGAAGGAGTGATGCCGACCGAGATATTTGAAAAAAGTAAACCTGAATATGTCATGCCCATGGTACTCTATTTATGTTCTGAACTATGCCCTGTTACAGGCAATATTTATAATGCGGGCATGGGTTTTTTCAACCGGGCTGCTGTCTGCACAGGATCAGGTGCCCTTGTAAAAGGAAAAGACGGCATTGCCAATGCTGAGGATATTGCCCATAGAATAAAGCAGATATCGAGTCTTAAAAAAGCCAAAGAGTATTTTCAGCTCAATGATCAGGTAATGGATCTTATTAAGAACGTCTGAACAAATTGGTTGTTTTCGGTTGGGCACTAACTAAATTATAATTAAAGGGAGAATATATTAAAATGATTGGTATTACCTCTTATGGCGCATATATTCCACGGTTGAGACTCAATCGCTCTGCCATTTACCAGAGCATGGGCTGGTTTGCTCCTGCCACAATTGCGATTGCACAAGGCGAGCGATCCATGTGCAACTGGGATGAAGACTCCATTACCATGGCTGTGGCTGCTGCCCGTGATTGTATTCAAGGCAGGGATAAAAACACAATTGAAGGTGTTTACATGGCATCCACTACAATGCCCTTTGCAGACAGGCAGAATTCAGGCATTGTTTCAACTGCTCTTAATCTTAGAGAAGATATCCTTACTGCAGATTTTACAGCTTCACAAAAGATTGGCAGCACTGCACTTATTTCTGCACTTGAGTCTGTAAAAAGCAAAGAGAGAAACAACATTCTTGTAACAGCAGCTGACAAAAGAGAGACCAGGAGTGCAGACTTTTATGAGATGTGGTTTGGCGATGGTGCTGCATCCCTTATGGCAGGAGACACTGATGTTATAGCTGAATACAAAGGTTCATATTCTGTTTCATGTGATTTTGTTGATCACTATCGGGGAAGCGGTCAAAAATTTGATTATGTATGGGAAGAACGCTGGCAAAGGGATGAAGGATATGGAAAGATTATTCCAAAGACCATAAAAGGTCTTATGGAAAAACTTGATATTACAATGGATGATGTTGACAAGCTGGTTTACCCATGTTTTTTCAAGCGTGATCACAAAGCAATAGCCAAACAACTTGGGGCTGCCCCTGAAAAACTTGTGGACAATATGCATGAAAAGTGTGGTGAAACCGGCGCAGCCCATTGTATCCTAATGCTTGTGGCAGCTCTTGAGCAGGCCAAGCCTGGGGATGGTATTATAATGGCAGGATTTGGCCAGGGGTGTAATGCACTCTATTTTAAGGTCACAGAAAATATAAAAAATCTTGCTCCACGCCAGGGGTTCCAGGGCTCCATTGAAAACAAACTGACTACAGACAATTATCTTAAATTTTTAAAATTCAGAGATCTTATCAAAACTGAAATGGGAATCAGAGCAGAAGCATCCACACAGACAGCAATGACAACTTTATGGCGGAAACGAAAAATGATTCTTGGACTTGTGGGAGGCAGATGTGATTCATGCGGTACAGCCCAGTTTCCAAAAACCAAAGTTTGTGTCAACCCGGATTGTGGTGCTGTCAACAGCCAGAAAGATTATGAATTTGCAGATATTAATGCCAAAATAAAAACCTTTACTTCCGATTTTCTTGCTGTATCCATAGATCCTCCCCATAAATACGGCATGGTTCAGTTTGAACATGGCGGGCGAATGATGGCGGATTTTACAGATTGTGAAGCAGATGATCTGAAAGTCGGACTGCCAATGCAGATGGTATTCAGATTGAGAGGAAAGGATAAACAGAGAGGTTTTGTTAATTATTTCTGGAAAGCAATGCCGGTTCCAGGTGCTGCAAAAGAGATGGAGAGGATATCTTATATGAACAGGGTCGCCATTGTCACGGGAGCTGGTGGAGGGCTTGGAAGGGTTTATGCTCTTGATCTTGCCAAAAGTGGTGTCAGTGTTGTTGTTAACGATTTTGGCTCAGCGGCTGATGGTTCAGTGCCCAATAATTCAGAAAGGGGTTCTTCAACTCCTGCCCAGACTGTTGTGGATGAAATTACAAATGCCGGCGGCAGTGCCATTGCCAATTATGATAATGTAGCAAGTGTTAAAGGCGGTGAAAATATTGTTAAGATGGCAGTTGAAAGATTTGGCAGGCTGGATATCCTGGTTAACAATGCCGGGATACTCAGAGATAAAAGCTTTCTAAAACAGGATGCCCAGACCTGGAATCCTGTTCTTGATGTTCATCTTAATGGCTCTTTTAATGTAACCAGACCAGCCTTCAAAATTATGAAAGATCAAAAATTCGGCAGAATTGTAATGACCACATCTGCGGCCGGGCTTTATGGCAATTTTGGCCAGACAAATTATTCTGCTGCCAAACTTGGTATTGTCGGCATGATGAATACTCTTAAACTTGAAGGGGCAAAATATGATATCATGGTGAACACTATTGCTCCCATTGCTGCATCAAGACTTACCAGGGATATAATGCCCCCGGAGCTTTTTGAGAAGAGCAAACCTGAATTTGTATCGCCAATGGTATTATATCTATGCAGTGATGACTGCAAAGAGACAGGACAGATTTTCAATGCAGGTTTGGGATTTTTTAACCGTGCTGCCATACTTACCGGCAATGGTTTACAGATTGGAGATCCGCAAAATCCTCCAACTCCTGAAATGATACATGCAAATTTTGATAAGATTAACAATATGGACAATGCACAGGAAATAACAGATGCCACAAGTGCTGTACTCTCCCTTTTAGAACCTCCTTCTGAAAAAAAAGAAGCAGACACTAAAAATTCAAGCGCCAGTGCTCTTAATCCGGCTGCAATTTTTAACAATATGCTTGCAGCGTTTAATAAAGAAGCTGCTAAAGATGTTGATGTTATTTTTCAATTTAATGTTAAAGGCCCTAAGGGTGGTAACTGGATAGTTGAAGTCAAAAAAAGAGAATGTGATATCAAGGAGGGGGATTCTTCAAAGCCTGACTGCACCTTGACCATCAGTGATGATAATTTTGTAAAACTTTTTACAGGAGCCATGACTTCAATGCAGGCATTTACATCAGGGAAGCTTTCTCTTGATGGTGACATTATGAAGTCTCAGCTTATTGAAAAATTATTCAATCTCAACAGTTAGCCAATACTTAGGAGGAGACCCATGGCGACAGGAATTAAAGACAAAATTGCAATAATTGGTATGGGGTGTACCAAATTTGGTGAACGCTGGGATGCAGGAGCAGAAGAGCTCATGGTGGAGGCTTTTCAAGAGTGTCTTAAAGATTCCGGCCTTGAAAAAAATGATATAGAAGCTGCCTGGCTTGGTACCTGTTTTGATGAAGTTAGTGTGGGAAAAACTGCAATGCCGCTTTCTACAAGTTTAAGGCTTCCCATGATTCCAGTTACAAGGGTTGAAAACTATTGTGCCACAGGAACCGAAGCCTTTAGAGGGGCTTGTTATGCTGTTGCTTCAGGTGCATATGATATATGTCTTGCCCTTGGTGTTGAAAAGCTGAAGGATGCAGGATATGGAGGCTTGCCAAATCCCGGTTCCGGCGCCGGGACTCTAATTTGGCAATGGTGGCCAAACCTTTCTGCCCCCGGTGCCTTTGCCCAGCTTGCAAGTGCTTATACTTCAAAATACAATATATCTGATCAGGATCTTAAAAGAGCAATGGCTCATGTTTCAGTGAAAAGCCATGATAACGGCCTGCTCAACCCCAAAGCTCATCTTCAAAAAAAAATCACTGAAGAGCAGGTAATGTCATCTCCCATTATTGCCCACCCCTTAGGCCTTTATGACTGCTGCGGCGTAAGTGATGGAGCAGCATGTGCAATTGTCACAACACCTGAAATTGCAAAAAAAATGGGTAAAAAAGATTTTATAAGTGTAAAAGCTTTGCAGATTGCACTTTCAAGCGGTCAGGAGATAGGGTTTAATGAGTGGGACGGAGATCACTTCATGACAACTTCAAAATGCAGTATAAAAGCCTATGAAGAGGCCGGCATAAAAAACCCGAGAGAAGAGATCAGCATGATGGAGGTGCATGACTGTTTTTCCATAACTGAACTTGTGACCATGGAAGATCTTCATATATCTGAAAGAGGCGAGGCTGTAAAAGATATAATGGATGGTGTTTATGATCTTGATGGTAAAATTCCCTGCCAGGTTGACGGTGGATTAAAATGTTTTGGTCACCCCATTGGTGCATCAGGTATAAGGATGTTGTATGAGATGTATCTCCAGCTCCATGGCAGAGCTGAAAAGCGTCAGCTTGAAAATCCAAGATATGGTCTTACCCACAATCTTGGAGGTTTCCCGTTTCAAAATATTTGCAGCATCTCCATTATAGGCAAACATAATGCATAGGTCTCAAAAGTAGGGAACCCGCAATATAAATTTGAGTTTTCAGTTATCAGTTTTCAGTATGCTGTTGCTGACAACTGACAACTATTTTTAACTACAGAAATTCTGGAATAAAGCACTATATCAGGAGAAATATAATGTTTGAGTTTAACAAATCTCATAAAGAGATTCAAAAAGCTGCCAGGGATTTTGCAAAGGGAGAATTTGATAAAACTTATACACTTGAACTTGAAGAGAAACGCAAATTTCCAGATAAAATATGGGGAAAAGCTGCTGATCTCGGGTTTATTGGGATACAATTTGATGAAAAATATTCAGGTGGAAGCTTAGGGATTTTTGAAGCAGCTCTTATTGCAGAAGAATTCTGCAGGATCGATTCCACAATGGGAATGGCTTTAACTCTTTGTGCTTCAGGCTCTGAAGCAGTTTATCGTTTTGCCGAGAATGACTTAAAAGAAAAATTTCTTTCAAAAATTTGTGAAGGTGAGATGCGCTGTGCAATTGCATTTTCAGAATCAGATCATGGTTTAGATCTTTCATCTATTAACACATCTGCTGTTATAAAGGGTGATAAACTTGTAATCAACGGGGAAAAAGCCCATGTTACAGATATTGGTGCAAAGGGGTTTTATCTTGTGCTTTGCAAAACTGACCCGACAAATGATTCTCCTGAAAAATATCTTAGCATGGTTCTTGTTGAAGCAGACAACAAAAACATTTTCCTTGAAGATTCAGGCGAAAAATTCAGCCTGAATATGATGAAAAGTGCAGGGCTTACATTTAAAGATGTAAAAATGCCAATATCAAATATTGTGGGCAAAGAGGGGAAAGGATTCCATCAGCTTGAAAATTTTCTCAATGAAATGAGAATTATAACTGCTGCCCAGGCTCTTGGTACTGCCCAGGGAGCATTAGACCGTGCTGTGGAGTATATAAAGCAGAGAGAACAGTTTAACCGAAAAATTGCAAAATTTCAGATTATCCAGCATAAAATTGCAGATATGGCGACAAAGGTTGAACTTGCAAGATTGATTACCTATAAGGCAGCATATCTGTTTGATGAGGGCAGGATTGAGACAGCTTTAATTTCAATGGCAAAGATGACAGCAGCAAGGGCAGCTGTTGAAGTTGCAGACGAGGCTATTCAGCTTTTTGGCGGATACGGGTATATGAAAGAATCGGAAGTTGAACGATTTTTCCGGGATGCAAAAATGGCTGAACTGAAGTTTGGAAACAGAGCAGCACAGCAGGATATCATAGGAAGAGCTGTAATCGGTAAAATAAAGCGTAAAAGGAAATAAACAGATGGATATCTTGAAATTTACCCAGGAACACGATGCATTCCGTAAACGCTTAAAAACCTTTCTTGCAAAAGAGGTAACTCCAAATGTTGACCAGTGGGAAAAAGATCATATTGTCCCCAGAAAAATATGGCAGGAATTTGGAAAAGCAGGATTTTTGTGTACATCCATCTCTGGTGAATATGGCGGGATAGGAGGGAATTTCCTATACTCTGTTATTGTTAGTGAAGAAATTTCATACACTGTTCACAGTGGCCTTGCTGTAGGCCTTCACAGTGATGTTGTGGTTCCATATATTGATTCTTTTGGTTCACAGGATCAAAAGGCAAAATACCTGCCAGGATGTGTTTCAGGAGATATTATCACAGCCATTGCTATGACTGAGCCTGATGCAGGCAGTGATCTTTCAGCCATGACAACAACAGCTGTTGAGGATGGAGAGAGTATAATTATCAATGGTTCCAAAACATTTATATCAAATGGAATAAACTGTGATCTTGTGGTTCTTGCTGCTGCCGACCCTGCTGTTGGAAACAGACATGAAGCAATCTCTTTATATCTTCTTGAAGCTGATACTCCTGGATTTAAAAGGGGTAAACAGCTTGATAAAATGGGGTGGAACAGCCAGGACACTGCTGAATTATTCTTTTCTGACTGCTGCATACCAAAAACCAACAGGCTTGGAGATCCTGGGGCAGGATTTATACAGCTCATGATAAAACTCCAGCAGGAACGGCTTGTGTGTGCAATGGGAGCCGTGTTTGCAGCTGAACGTATCATGGAGTTTGTAATTGATTATTGTAAAAAAACCATGATAAGCGGCAAGCCTCTCACAAGATCCCAGGCTGTCCAGTTTGCAATTGTTGAAATGACAACACAAGTAAAACTTGGAAAAACATTTATGGAGAAACTGTGTGTTGACCACATGGAAGGAAAAAATATTGTCATTGACACTTCCATGGCAAAATATTGGACAACAGATATGGTAAATGAAATTGCTGAACGCAGCATGGATCTTTGTGGAGAGTCTGCCCTGCTTGAATCAAACCCCATTGCAAGAGCAAAAAGAGATGTCCGTGTCATGTCCATATTTGCAGGCACAAATGAGATCATGAAGGGAATATCTGCAAAATTCATGGGTTTATAACCGATAAACTGAATAGGTGACCAGACTTGCCCACAATAAAATTCCCCAGTTTAAAATAATGACAAGGATATTGATAGAAGAACACAATAAAAATTAAAAGGATAAAAAATGGACAACAATGGTGCATTATCAGGAATAACAGTGCTTGATCTAAGCAGGCTTCTGCCAGGTCCTTACTGCACCATGATACTTGCTGACCATGGTGCACGTGTAATAGCACTTGAAAACAAGCGCTTTAAAAACGATGCCCATTTCCTTACTCCTTTATACAGGAATAAGGAGCATATATCCCTTGATCTTAAAACAGAAAAAGGCCAAAAAATATTTCACAAACTTGTTAAAAAAGCAGATATCCTTGTTGAGGGATTCAGACCAGGTACAAGTGTCAGATTAAACGCTGATTATAAAAGTGTAAAAAAAATAAACCCGAAAATTATATACTGCTCCATCACTGGATATGGTCAGACAGGACCCTATCACAATCGTGTAGGACATGATGTAAACTACCTTGGTATTGCAGGAGTTCTTGATCAGATCGGAGAACCTGACAAACCTCCTTCCATACCAGGTATTCAGATGGCAGATATTGCCGGTGGATCCATGAACGCAGTGATTGGTATTCTTCTTGCCCTCCATGCAAGGGATAAGAATGGCAAAGGGCAGTATATTGATATCTCCATGACAGATTCCATGGCATGTTTTCTGCAGATCCCTCTTTTTTTTCAGCAGTTAACTGGCAAACTCCCTGTACGGTCAGACACTATTCTGTCCCACCATTATGCCTTTTACAATACATATGAAACCCTGGACAATAAATTTCTGACCATTGGCGCTGTTGAACAGAGGTTCTGGAAAAACCTTTGTGAAAAACTTAACCTTGCAGAATATGCTTCCCTGCAATTTGATGAAGAGTGCAGAGAGGAAATCACACAATCCTTGCGCCAAAAATTTAAAGAAAAAACCCTTGCACAGTGGGAAAATCAGTTTGGAGAGCTTGATCTTTGCTGGGGACCTGTTAAGAATCTTGAAGAGTCTCTGCAGGACATACATTTACGCCACAGAGAAACCATTGTTGATTTCCAGGATCAAAACGGTATCAAGACTCCCACCATGGGAGTATCTATAAAACTTGGCAAAACACCAGGATCTCTTCGTACTCCACCGGTTAATTTTGGTCAGAATACCAGAGATATCCTCAAAGAACTCGGATATTCAAAAAATGGAATTGATGATTTATTTAAAACAGAGATTGTATAGGAACAGATGAAAACACCACTTGAACATGCCCGGCAAAATCCTGAATCCATGAAAGGCAAAATTCTTAACTCTGCCAGAAAGCTTTTCGGACAATACGGATTTCACGGAACTACCACAAGAATGATAGCATCTGATGTTGGCATTGACATATCAACACTCTATTATCACTGGGGTGAAAAAGGCAATCTTTATGAGAGTGTTGTCATTGATATGAACCATGGAATCAGAGCCAAGCTCATGGAAGTTGAAAATATCATAAAGGGACTTCCTCTGGGACAACGTCTTGAAATTGCCATAGATGAATTGGTTGATTATCTTTTTGAACATCCTGAATTGTCAAACCTTACAATTTTCAGATATTTCACCAAAAATCGTTATGACAGCAATTTTGATAAGGCTATTCCTGAATTTTTATCTGATATCGCCTATTCCATGGGGCTTTCCAACACAAGAGACAATACTCCCCCCCATGCAATAATGAAGGTTCTCAATATTATGAATTCAATACATAATTATGTGTCAGGAGAAGCATTTTTTCTGCCCATGCTGGGAATAAAACACAAAGAGTATATGGATCTCACCAAAAAGACTATTAAATTATACAGCCTGTCCAACTTTGTACAGATTGAGAAAAAAATCAATAGTGACTCATCTTTTTATACTTACTGACATCCCTGTCATGTCAGACACAACAAAGTATGATCTGAGTTATGAGGAAGGTAGATCACTCACTACTTTCCAATTTTTTCACTGTTTTTTGAACATCCTTCATGATCTTGTCAAAAAGCTCTTTGATCGTTGGAATATCATGAATAAGCCCGACGGTCTGTCCCAGGGCAAGAATTCCTGCATCAATATCACCATGATTAAACATTTTTCTTGCTTTTTTCCCTGCCACAGCATCAAGGATAGCTTCAAAACCTTCATTTGCATCTTCGATTTCCTGGCATTTTTGTGCAGCTGCATTATTCCATACACGGTGAGTTGCACCAATGGAGCGCATTACCAGCATGGTATCAAGCTCACTGGCATCACACAAAGCCTGTTTAAGATTATCATGTATGGGGCACTCTTTTGTGAGTAAAAGCCTTGTGCCAATAATTACAGCTTCTGCGCCCAGGGCAAGAAGTGCAGTCACTCCCCTGCCGTCAGAAACTCCTCCTCCTCCAATCACAGGCAAATCAACGGCGTCTTTAACAGCAGGAACAAGGACCAGGGTTCCGATATCCAATGTGCCGGTGGCACCACCGTTTTCATATCCTACAACCGTAACAATATCTGCTCCCATTTTTTCTACTTTTCTGGCATATCGGATTCCCACACATTTATGAATCCAGGTCATACCTGCCTCTTTAAACCTTGCGCAAAGCTCTTCCGGTGCAGAATGACCTGATGTTTCAACTATTTTAACTTCTTTGTCCACAAGAATATCAACATAGTCATTATTATCAATGGGCCTCATTGAGGGAAAAAGATTGATATTAACGGCAAAGGGTTTGTCAGTTAACTCATGTATACGATCAATGGCATCTGAAAACTCCTCTTTTGTCTGATAAATAGCAGAAGCCAATATACCAAGACCACCGGCATTTGAGATTGCCGCAACAAAATCAGCCTTGGAAATGGACATCATGGTTCCACCGATAATTGGATATTTTATTCCCAGCATTCTGGTTATTTTAGTTTGCAACATATTCATCCTTTATAAAATTATTTTGTAAATCATTTGATATTTCATGGCCTGGTATCATATTTAGAGTCATTGGGATTATATGGATTTAAAACATCAATGATATTATTATCCTGGTTGACCTTGACTACAGTATAATAATAGTAGGAAAACCAGACACCAATTTTATCACCTGTGGTATCCAAAATATCTGCAACTGTCATTTTATAGTAGTTTTCAGGTGTATCTGCTAAATTATCTATTTTTAAAAAAAGATCATCCAGGGTATTGATTTTATGCCAGACTCTATCATTGAATTTATATTTTTTATCAATGCCGATTACTGCATAGGGCAAACCGGAACGCCCGCAATAATAATAATTAAACTCCTCAATTTGCAGAGTATCTTTATATGAACTTGATAAATATTGATTTAATTGGATTTTACCAAAGGAACCTGTACACCCTGATAAAAACAACAGCATCACGAGATATAATGATATTTTTTGAATCTTCATTTTTTTCCCTATATGTATTCACATCACATTGCAATCTTTGCTTTGATTAGTCAATAGCATTAAAGTGCAAAATATTAACAGCAGATCAGATTCTAATCAAATATGTTTTTTAATATAATCAACACCATTTTTAAATAACTTTACTCCAATTGTTTCCTGATCAAGGGGTTTGCCCTCTCGTTTAAGCAGTTGAATTTTGCGTGTCCAGTCAGGGTGATTTGTAAAATGGTTATAGGCTTCAGGATGTGGCATAAGGCCAAAGATTCTTCCTGTTGGATTACAGATTCCCGCTATATCGTCAATGGAACCATTTGGATTTAAGGGGAATCTGCCATTGGCAGGTGAGCCAGATTTATCTGCATATTGAAGTACCACCTGATTATTATCCACAAGAGTGTCAATAATTTTCTTGTCTGCAATAAATTTGCCCTCTCCATGGCGGATGGGAAAATCTGCAATATCAATATCTTTTGTAAATACACAAGGACTTTTCTTATTTACTGCAAGGTGTACCCATTGATCCCGAAAGTTACCGCAGTCATTATAAGTTATGGCAACAGATCTTTTGGTATAATCACTATCAAGCCCTGGCAGAAGTCCAAGATTGACAAGAGCCTGGAATCCATTGCAGATACCAATGACAAGGTTGCCATGATCCACAAAAGATAAGAGCTCATTCCCTATATGATCTTTAAGCTTTAAGGCTTGAATAACGCCTGCACCATGGTCATCACCCCAGGAAAAACCTCCGCCAAAGACAAAAATTTGAAAATCCTTAAGTTTGATTTTTCCTGAAATTAAACTGTTTATGTGAATTTTGTGAGCCTTTGCTCCTGCAAGTTCAAATACATGGGCAGTTTCATTGTCACAATTCAGGCCAAACCCTGTTAATATAAGTGCGTTAACCTTTTTCATATCATCTCTCCAAAGGTTTTATTAAATGCTTTTTCCATATTTTTTATTGAAAGATCAATGAGCGCATCTTTGTAATGACCAGCAATTTTTAAATGGTCATGTTTGTCTGTTACCATGCCTATGCAGGCTGCAGGCATATCTTTTATTAATGTTTCAAACTTAATTTTGTTTTCAGGTGCTATTGTAACTATAAACCTGCCGGCAGATTCTGAATACAACAAAATTTCATCAAAAAGATTACCACGGTTTGTATCCATTGGAAGATCTGACAAGCTGATTTCAATTCCCAGACCACCAGCCATTGCCATATAGGACAGATGCACACCAAGACCTCCTCTTGCAACAGCATGACAGGAGGCTACAAGTTCATTTGTTATGGCTCGTTCAATTATCTTATACATATCTTTAAATTTATCAAAATCAACACGGGGAACATTTATACCGGTTTTTTCAAAAAGCTCATAATATTCCGATGCCCCAAGTTCATTTGCAGTAGCACCCAGTATATATACAAGATCTCCTGAAACTTTTGGCTCCATGGTCAGGCATTTTGATACATCATCAATTACAGATGTTGCTGAAAACTGAATGGTTTCCATGGCAGACATTTTAACTCTTTCACCAAATTCACCTTGAATATGCCCGTCCACATACATGCTGTCCTTACCTGACAGAAGAGGAATCTCATATTTTTCACATGCCTCTTTTAAAGCTCTGCAAGCCCTTACAAGCTGTGCTGCCTTAAATTTGCCATCAGGATTATTTTTGGGATCAAATTGTATAGTTGGCCAGCAAAAATTATCAAGCCCGCCAATATGATCAAAATTACCACCCACGGCCATTAGTCTTCTAACAGCTTCATCAATGGTGCAGGTCATCATGTGGTATGCATCTATTTTTGAATACCATGGCAAAAGGCTCTGTGAAAATGCAAGTCCCTTTTGTGATGTTATTACTGGTCTTGTAACTGAAGCATCAGAAGGGATATTGTGCTTGACTCCAACCAGAGGTTTGATGACGGAACCGCCTTGGACCTCATGATCATATTGACGGATAATCCACTCTTTAGAAGCAATATTGGGTCTTTCAAGCATTTTAAGCAGTAATTTATTAAAATCAGATGGAGAACCTATAACCGGTTCTGTCAATCCTCGAGTTTCTGGAGATAACCATACGGCATCAAATTCCCAGGAAGGAAATCCCTTTTCAAGAAGATCCATATCCACATAGGCACATGTTTCTTCTTTGTATTTAATGTGCAGTTTACCGCTGTTGGTATACTCTCCTATGACCGTGCTTTCAACTTCATGCAGTGCAGAAAGCTCCATAAATCTGTCGAGATTTTCAGGTTTTACAGCAATGGTCATGCGCTCCTGGGATTCTGAAATCCAGATTTCCCACATATCAAGGCCTTCATATTTCAGAGGTACTTTATCCAGCCAGACCACGCATCCATTGGATATCATGGCAGATTCACCGATTGATGAAGATAAACCCCCTCCTCCATTATCGGTTATAAATGGCATTAAATCTTCATCCCTGCAGATTAAAAGGAAGTCATGCATTTTTTTCTGGGTATAGGGATCACCAATCTGAACATGACCGGCAGGTGTGTTTTCAGAATAGCTTTCTGAAGATGCTGTAACGCCATGAATCCCATCTTTCCCCACCCGGCCCCCGCTCATGATAATAAGATCGCCGGGAGAAGTTTTCTTTTTATGACTTGGCTTTCCCTTGACCTGGTTTGGCATAATTCCAAGGGCAGTTACAAAAACCAAGCTTTTGCCCATATAATCCTTGTTAAACAGAGTCTGGCCAAAGGTTGTGGGAACACCGCTTTTATTTCCCCCATCTTTTACACCTTCTATTACGCCATCAAGAAGTCGTCTTGGATGAAGCGGTGGTTTTAATGGGCCATCATAGTTTATATCACCCACACAATATCCAAAACTTCCCATGAACAGTTTGGAACCAAGTCCTGTTCCCATGGGATCGCGGTAAACTCCTACTATACCTGTTATTGCACCACCATAAGCTTCCATGTTAGAAGGGGAATTATGAGTCTCGCCTGTAACTACATAATTGTTTTCATCATCAAACCTGCCAACTCCTGCATTGTCCCATAATACAGAGACAACCCACTCTTTTTGATCTTTTAATTTCAGAGTAGGCTCCTTGATATAGGTTTTAAACAGGTTTTTCTCAAGGGCCTCCTCGTTACTTGCTGCATCTTTATACCTGAAAGTTCCCTGAAAAGTATTATGATTGCAGTGATCACTCCGTGCCTGGGAAATGTATTCAAGTTCCAGGTCTGTGGGCTCTTTAAGGCCTACCTGTTTTCTTGATTCCAAAACCTTTGAATCCAGAAAATACTCTCTGATCACAGGTATATCAAGAATATTTAACGCAAGATTTCTCTGATCTGAAATATCTGCAAGGCCCGCATTTGAACCAATGTTGATAACTTCACAACAGGGAGTATGATCAAGTATAACCCTGGCAGTCTTCACATTGGCGCCTCTATCCCTGTCCCATTCATCGATATGAAAAACTTTAAACTGCTGAATAATGCTGTTGGACAAAAGCTCCGAGGCCAGTTTTTCCACATCTTCACGATTTAACCCCTTGGCTGTAATACAATACCGTTTTGAGGTATATATGTCTTCATCAGGTTCAAATATCTTACCAAGATGATCCTGAATTGCCTCTTTTGCAGTTGCACCCGCATTATCTTTAACTCCAGGTCTAAAACCAATCCAGATACACCAGTCAAACTTTATATCAAGGGGTTTTAAACTTGAAACCTGGGTCACCGGATTGGTAAAAATCTCATCTTTAATCTTTTCAAGCTGCTGTTCACTGAAATCTGATTCAATTGTCACAATATCTATGCATCGTGCATCTTGAATCAAAATTGAAAAATAAGAAGCTGCCTTTTTTTTAAGGGAAATGCCCTGGGCATCCTTGAACTCTTTTTTAAGAGCAATCTCAATACCACAAATCATATTATCCACCATTAACAATTCTTATAATATCATTATAAAAAACAAAAACCATTAAAGCTACCAGCATTGCAGCACCAAATTGAATCAGTTTCCCACGCAGTTTTTCACTGACTGATTTACCTGTAATCGCTTCAATACCAAAAAACAACAGATGACCTCCATCCAACACAGGGATTGGAAAAAGATTTATAATGCCAAGATTTACAGAAAGCAGTGCAATAAACCAGGCAAAATTCATGATTCCTGCTTTTGCCTGCTCGCCTGCCATCTGGGCAATCATTAAAGGCCCGCCGAGGTTATCCGCTGATACGGATCCATTGATCATTTTTCCCACAGAAACTATGGTCAGTTTTATCAGCTTGTAAGTCTCTTTAACAGAATACCAGAAAGCAGCTATTGGATTGAGGCTCTTATGAAAAGACTCTCCTGTACCAACAATACCTATTACATATTTTTGTATCTCTTCACCAAAAACATTTTTACCAGGCCTGACAACAGGGGAGAGCACAATTCCAACTAATCTTCTATTACGCTCTACAATAATTTGCAGTTCCTCACCCTTGCCAGTACTTATAATCCTTGCGATATCTTCAAAGGATTCTATTTTAGTCTGATTGATTTCCTTTATCACATCTCCCGGCTTGATTCCTGCTCTTAAGGCTGGTGTATCATCCAGGACTTTACCCACAACAGGTTCTGCCATATAAATACCTGCAAACTGATAGAGAACATAAAAAATCAAAATGGCAAGTAAAAAATTAAAGATGGGACCTGCTGCTACAATGATACTTTTTTTCAATAAAGATTTGTGGGTAAAAGAGTATTTTTGATCTTCTGGATCAATTTTAGTTCCAGGCTCTTCTCCCACCATTTTAACGTAACCGCCAAGAGGTATGGAGGAGACACAATACTCAGTTCGTCCATATCTTTTTTTCAGTATTTTAGGTCCAAACCCCAGAGAGAATACATCTACGCCCACACCGCAAACTCTTGCTGCAATAAAGTGGCCCAATTCATGTATAAAAACAAGAATACCTATAACTATTATAAATGCTAATGCAGAATGTCCCATAAAAACCTTAATTATTTATATTTGTGATTGACAGGTTGTTACATAACAGCCTGTCTTACTTTATCCCGTGCCCATAAATCTGCCTCAATAATACTGGAAAGATCTGGATTGTCAATGCATGTATGATCTTCCATGGCCTTTGAAATCAGTTTAAAAATATCCATAAAATTAATGTGTTTTTCTAAAAATGCCTCAACTGCTATCTCATTGGCGGCATTCATTACAGCAGGCATGGTGCCTTTTTGTCTGCAAGCTTCAAATGCAAACAAAAGTGAAGGAAACTTTTTTGTGTCAGGTTTTTCAAAAGTGAGGGAATTAATATCTGTGAAGGAAGGAAAATCCGTTTGAAGATCAAGCCTGTCTGGTTCTGACAATGCATAGGAGATAGCTGCCTTCATATCAGGCTGCCCCATTTGTGCTATAATACTACCGTCTTTATACCCCACCATGGAGTGCACAATGCTCTGGGGATGAATCAATACTTGAATTTTTTCATAGCTCACATCAAAAAAATGAACTGCTTCAATAATTTCAAGACCTTTATTCATCATGGTTGCTGAATCTATAGTAATTTTATGTCCCATATTCCAGGTTGGATGTTTTAAAGCATCCTTCAAGCTTATATCCTTAAAGGATTTAAAAGATTTCTTCCTGAAAGGACCACCCGATGCTGTTAAAAATATTGTTTTTAAATCTTTTTTCAGATTACCTTTAAGGCATTGAAAAATTGCACTGTGCTCGCTGTCCACGGGCAGAATTGAAACTTGGTTTTCTTTTGCCTTTGCCATGACAATCTCCCCGGCCATAACCAGAGTTTCCTTATTGGCAAGGGCAATATGCTTTTTTGCTTCAATGGCAGCAAGGGCCGGCTTAAGACCTGCTGCTCCAACCATGGCAAGAAGAACAATATTGCTTTTGTTATATGAAGCTGTCTGGATAAACCCATTTTCGCCATAAACAATTTCAGGCTTAAATTCACCTTTTAAAATCCTGGACAATTCCAGAGCTTTGTTTTCATCGATAACACAAACAAGCTCAGGTTTAAATTCCCTGATCTGTCTTGCAAGCAAAGAAATATTATTTGCACAGGCCAATGCCTTTATTCCAAAAAGATAAGGATGCATCCTTACAATATCCAGAGCGCTTGTACCTATTGATCCGGTTGAACCGAGAATTGATAAATATTTCATAACCTGGAGTTCACATGTAATATAAACACCAGATAAACATACAAAACAGGAATGGCAAAAAGCAATCCATCTATTCTATCCAGCATTCCGCCGTGGCCCGGAAGAATCGAGCCTGAATCTTTTATGTTGGAAGCCCGCTTCATGGCAGATTCAAACAGATCGCCTATCTGCCCTGCAACAGCGAGCATGAAAGATGCCGGGATCATAAGAAATGATAAAGAGAAATCTTTAAAAAAGATTACACTGAAAATAAACCCGACAATCAAAGAAGTTATTATACCTCCAATTGATCCTTCAATGGTTTTATTAGGGCTGATATTAGGGGAGAGAGCATTTTTCCCAAAAAACTTCCCACCATAAAATGCACCGGTATCATTGGAAAAAACAGTAATCAAAAGCCAGATAATCCAAAAATTCCCTTGATCAAACTCTTTTATAAAAAGCAGTAAAGAGAGGGAAACAGGAATATAAATAATGCCGAGAAATTGCTTTGCAATAATATGAAAAACCTCTTTATTATCGGCAAATTCAAATAATACAAAAATGGATAAGGCCATAAGATTCAAAGATAGTATTAAAAACTCAATTTCCAATGATCCTAAACATGCACTGACAATCAATATCATTGAAGCAGCATAAGAGATGATCTTTATGGTGTTGGAAACGGCTCTGTCATCATTTTGAAGAATTATTCTTAAATATTCACCCATGGCAAATATGGCAACAATAGAGACAACTGCTGCAAGCAGCAGAGTGCTGCCTTTAACAAGAATCCATAAAAGGATGGGAATAAGTATTAATGCTGTTATCCATCTGTTGATGTGCTGCATGGAACTTTACCGAATCTTCGGTCTCTTTTCTGGAAATTTTTTAATATTTCAATAAACTCTTCTCTGGAAAAATCAGGCCACAAAGTATCACTTATGAAAATTTCAGAATATGCTGCCTGCCATAATAAAAAATTACTTAAACGATATTCACCGCTTGTGCGAATAATCAGATCAGGGTCAGGCATGTGCCTGGTATATAAATGATCGCAAATAAGATCGTGAGTAATATCTTTGACAGCTATCTCTTTTGATTCTATTTTTTTTGCAATATTTTGAACTGCTGTGGTAATTTCTTCTCTGGCTCCATAACTCAATGCCAGATTCAGAAGCATTTTATCATATTTTTTTGTCAAATCAATGGTAGTATCAATCTCTTTTTGTACATCAAGGGGAAGTTTATATTTTTGACCAATGATATCAAGACGGATATTGTTCCTGGATAATTCAGATCGCTGGGATATGATAAATTTCTTTAAAAGCATCATTAATGCTTTTATTTCATATTTTGGTCTTGCCCAGTTTTCAGTGGAAAAAGCGTATAAGGTAAGAACTTTAATTCCAACTTCCCTTGCAGCAGTCACAATGGAACGAACCGCATCAGAGCCATGTTCATGCCCTTTGATACGGTTCATTAATCTTTTTTTTGCCCATCTGCCATTACCATCCATGATAATGGCCACATGTGATGGAAGTGTGTCAGGATCAAGGATTACATCTTGTTGCAAATCAGACTTCAAGAATTTCCTTCTCTTTATCAACAAAAATTTTATCTAACTTTTCAATAAAACTGTCAGTAGATTCCTGAACCAGCTTTTGAGCTTTAAAGCTGTCATCTTCTGAAATATCCCCATCCTTTTGGAGATCTTTTAACATCTCATTGGAATCCCGCCTTATATTGCGAACAGCCACTTTAAAATCCTCACAGATTTTAGATATACTTTTTGCAATCTCTTTTCGTCTATCTTCTGTCAAAGGTGGTATGGATATTCTAATCAATTTACCATCATTGGAGGGGGTCAGACCGAGGTTAGCCTTTAAAATAGCTTTTTCAACCTGATTGATTACACTGACATCCCATGGTTTTATTGTGATGAGTCTGCTTTCAGGGATTGAGATAGTAGCCATCTGGGACAAAGGTGTCAATGTTCCATAATAATCAACTTTAACACTGTCAAGTAAAGCTGTAGATGCCCTGCCGGTACGAACTTTTACCATTTCATTCTCAAAAGCTTTTTGGGATTTTCCCATTCTATCTTTTGTTTCCTGTAGCACTTCATTCATCATAATAATCCATCCTTAACGGTTATAAATCCTGGTTCCTATACCATCCTGCCCTGTTACAGCCTTATAAATATTACCTTTTTTATGAAGATCAAATACCTGTACAGGCAGGTCATGTTCCATTGCAAGGGAGATAGCAGTCATATCCATCACATGAAGCTGCTTTTCAATAACTCTCATATAAGAGAGCTCATCAAACATCACAGCATCATCATGGACCAAAGGATCTTTATCATAAACACCATCAACCTGGGTGGCTTTAAACAGAATCTGGGCTCTTATTTCATTGGCACGCAAGACAGCTGCTGTATCTGTTGTAAAATATGGATTGCCAGTACCAGCAGCAAAAATAACAACTCTTCCCTTTTCAAGATGGCGTACTGCTTTTCTTCTGATAAAAGGTTCTGCAATCCTTGCCATTGATATGGCAGACTGTACCCTTGTTTGTATGTCAAGTTTTTCAAGAGCATCACAAAGAGCCAGACAGTTTATTACAGTTGCCAGCATACCCATATTATCGGCAGAAGTTCTATCCATACCGGCAGAACTTCCAGCAATTCCTCGGAATATGTTACCACCTCCAACAACAATTGAAATTTCAACATTTAATTTAACAATACTTAAAATTTCATTTGCAACATAATGAATCATTTCAGGGGTAATACCAAAGCCCTGATTTCCCATCAGGGCTTCTCCGCTAAGCTTAATTAAAATCCGTTCAAATTTCGACTCTGAGCTCAAGATTTTATTCTCCTATCTGGAAACGTGTAAATCTTTTTATCTGAATATTCTCACCAATGACACCAATTGTCTCTTTTAAAACATCATCAATGGTTTTTTGCGGATCTTTTACATACTGCTGACTCATGAGACAGATTTCTTTGTAAAATTTTTCCACCTTGCCTTCAACAATTTTATCAATAATTTTTTCAGGTTTACCCTCTTCAAGCATTTGAGCTCTGGATATCTCTTTCTCTTTTTCAATCAATGAGGAATCAATATCCTCAGGAACCAGGCCTGTTGGATCTGCTGCTGCTATATGCATTGCAATATTTTTTGCAAACTCTATAAAACCATCTGTTTTAGCAACAAAATCAGATTCACAATTTATCTCTACAAGCACACCAAGTTTTGCCCCGGTATGGATATAAGAGTAAATAATACCTTCAGAAGTTGAACGCCCAGCTCTTTTAGCAGCCTTTGCCAGACCTTTTTTTCTCAAAAAGTCAATTGCTTTTTGAATATCACCATCTGCTTCACCAAGAGCATTTTTACAGTCCATTATTCCAGAACCTGTTGCCTCGCGAAGCTCTTTTACCATTGCTGCGGAAATTTGCGCCATTTTATTTTACTCCTTATCTTCTTTCTCATTGCTGTCTAATTTTTCATTGCTATCTGTTATATCAACAGGCGCAGTTTTTCTTTTAATTTTTTCTACTACAGGACCATCAGTACCGTCTGAAACAATTTCACGGGTCTGTTTTCCTTCTAATTTCTCTTTTATCTCTTCTTTCCCGCCTTTTTTATCAGATTCAGCGTGCTGTTTTTCTTCGTAAAGTGATTTTCCTTCAATACATGCATCTGCAATACGGGAGACAAAAAGACGTATGGCTCTTATGGCATCATCATTTCCTGGAATGACAAAATCAATATCATCTGGGTCACAATTTGTATCGACAATAGCAATAATTGGAATTCCAAGCCGTTTACCCTCTTGTACGGCAATGGATTCCTTGTTGGAATCAATTACAAAAATTGCACCTGGCAGTCTTTTCATTTCACTTATACCGCCAATGGCAAACTCAAGTTTATCTTTATCCTTGAGCATTTTTGACTGCTCTTTCTTAGGATAATTTTCAAGGCTTCCATCATCTTCAATGGATTTCAAAAAATGGAATCGAGTTATATTATTTTTTATGGTCTGGAAGTTAGTCAGCATGCCTCCAAGCCACCTGTTTTGAATATAGAATTGTTCAGCACGGTTTGCCTCATCATAAATAGTCTCGGAAGCCTGTTTTTTTGTCCCTACAAACAGGACATCCTGACCGTTTGCAGCCACATCCTTGATAAAATCATGGGCTTCTTTAAAAAGTTTCACAGTCTGCTGCAGGTCAATGATGTAAATTCCGTTTCTTGCTCCAAAGATATATTTTTTCATCTTCGGGTTCCAGCGTTTGGTCTGATGTCCAAAATGGACACCAGCTTCGAGAAGTTCTCTAATCTTAATGTAAGCCATCTGTTCTCCAAATTAAATTAATGGTTGTTCCACCATTCAGATCCTGCCTGAAGTTCGACTTTTATCAAAAGCACCTGAATTTCAAGTCCCTGAATGTGAGTTTTTATAAAATACAACAAACCGCCACAGGCGGATTGCAAAGGGATAAACCCCAAAACAAACTATGAAAAAATTTTTAATTAATTCTTTCATATAAAAATCCTAACTTGTATATCAAAAATAAAATTATTTATCAATTGATTTTTTAATTAATGCCACCCGGTTATGCCCTGCAAAATCCTTAATAAATTTTATGGATGGGTATTGGGAAAATTTGTTTAAAATATTAATAAGTCCATCTTTCTGGTCAAACCCGATTTCAAGCAAAATTGCCCCCCCGGGAGCAAGGTAACAGTGTGCTTTTTTTAATATCAATCTGAAACTGTTAAGCCCGTCTTTACCTCCATCAAGGGCAAGCATGGGTTCAAACTCTCTTATCTCGGGTTCAAGTTTGACAATATCATTGAAAGGAATATAGGGTGGATTTGAAATTATCAAATCAAATTGCACTCTCTCTTTTACCGATGAAAACCATTCTGCACAAAAAAAAATAATTTTCTTGTCAATTATTTTCTCTGCATTTTTTTTTGCTATTTCAAGTGCGGCAATTGAAAAGTCACTTGCAAAATAATGATTATGGGGTTTTTCTTTTGCAAGAGAAATAATAATTGCCCCGGAACCAGTACCAAGTTCCAAAATATTCCAGGGTCTGTTTTTTTTGTCTATATTTAATATCTTTAATGCCTGTTCAACGATAGTTTCAGTATCAGGCCTGGGGATTAAGACATCTTTTGTTACTTCAAAATCAGATTCATAAAAACCTTTTTCACCAATTATATATGCAAGCGGTTGGTTTTCTACTCTTTTTTTAATTAATGCCTTAAAATCGGACAACTCATTTTTATTAAGGGGGCGGTCATGCTGAAGATATAGATCAAGCCGCTTTATATCAAGACTGCAGGCAAGCAGCAGTTCCCCTGTTAACCTTGGGCTGTCAATGGAATGGCTTTGAAAGTAGGATTCTGTCCAGGAGAGAAGCTTGATGATGGTCCAGTCATTCATTTTTAAGCATTTTGCAACAGATAGTCAACAGGCTTTTACAGAACAGATAATTTTTCTAAGTTCAAGGCGGAAAATTAATTTGACCACAGTCATACATGCAGTATTCCGAGGATCAAATTTATTTTCCAACGCCGAAATTGGGGAAATTAGCGTTTTGCGTGTAACCTTCAGGTTATAACAGGCTGTCAAGCAATCTCCTTTAGTGCCTGTGCTTGATTATATATTTGAAGCTCATCAATAATTTCCTGGATATTTCCTTCCATGATACTGTCAAGCTTATAAAGTGTGAGGCTGATTCGATGATCTGTCATTCTACCCTGGGGAAAATTATAGGTTCTTATCCTGCCGCTGCGATCTCCTGTTCCCACCTGCCCCTTTCTTTGGGCGGCTCTTTTCTCTTCCTCTTCCCTGACTTTGGCACCAAGGACCCGCGCCTTTAGAACACCCATGGCTTTGACCTTGTTTTTATGCTGAGATTTTTCATCCTGACAGGTGGCCATCACACCGGTTGGAACATGTACAATCCTTACAGCTGAATCTGTTGTATTTACAGACTGCCCTCCGGGACCTGAAGCCCTGAACACATCTATTTTAAGATCAGCAGGATTTATATCTATATCTATATCTTTGGCCTCGGGAAGTACTGCTACAGTAACTGCAGAAGTATGCACTCTTCCCTGGGTTTCTGTTTCAGGCACCCGCTGGACACGATGGGTACCGCTTTCATATTTAAAACTGCTGAAAGCACCTTTACCATGCACCTGAGATACGATTTCCTTGAATCCGCCTGAACTGGAAGTATTCTTCTCAATAATTTCTATTGTCCAATTTTTGGATTCAACATATCTTGAGTACATTCTGAACAAATCACCGGCAAAGATTCCTGCTTCCTCTCCACCGGTTCCCGCCCGAATCTCAAGGAGAACATTTTTGTCATCCCTGGGATCTTTTGGTACTAAAAGAATATTGAGTTCAGATTTTATTTTTGCGATATCGGATTCAAGCACGGGGACTTCCTCTTTTGCCATGGCACGGATTTCAGAATCACCATCCTTTAAAAGCTCCTTTGCTTCCTTGTGCTCTTCTAAAAGTCTCTCATAAACCCTGAAAACTGGAACAATTTTATTTAACTCGCCATGTTCAATCAAATATTCCTGATATTTTTTTTGATCACTGATAACAGCAGGATCACTCAAGAGATGCTCAAGCTTGATATATCTTTCTTCAATACCTTTTAATTTTGCTATCATAGTTTTTTAAACTTTAAAAGGGGCTTTTTATGAAAACCCCTTTTAAACAATTAGTTATTAATTGTGTTAGACAAGTTTAGTTACATCAAACCCGGCATATTTCTTTTTGAAACGATCGATTCTCCCGGCAGAGTCAACCAGTTTTTGTTTTCCGGTAAAAAAAGGGTGACACTTGGAACAGATTTCAACTTTAATATTTTCTTTTGTTGAGCCTACTTCAAAATTAGCACCACACGCACAGGATGCAGTAGATTGAATGTATTTTGGATGTATTTCTTTTTTCATTTGTCTTAAAACTCCTTTATATATCTTATTCAAAGGTCTTATTTATGAATTCATTAACTCAATAAACTCTTTATTATTCTTTGTTCCTTCCATTTTTTCAAGTAAAAACTGCATACTGTCAACAGCATTCAAACTTGACAACAGTTTTCTTAAAATCCAGACACGGTTTAAAACAATTGGATCAAGCAGCAATTCTTCTTTTCTGGTACCTGATTTATTCATATCAATGGCAGGAAAGATTCTTTTATCCGATAGTTTTCTGTCAAGGACAAGCTCCATGTTACCCGTGCCCTTAAACTCTTCAAAAATGACTTCATCCATACGGCTCCCGGTATCAACAAGAGCTGTTGCAATGATAGTCAAACTGCCTCCGTCTTCAATGTTTCTTGCTGCACCGAAAAATCTTTTAGGTCTTTCAAGGGCATTGGAATCCACACCACCGGACAAAATCTTACCTGAAGGAGGCATTACTGAATTATAAGCTCTTGCAAGTCTTGTAATGCTGTCAAGCAGGATAACAACATTATGACCCTGCTCTACAATTCTTTTTGCCTTTGCAATCACCATCTCTGCCACCTGGACATGACGTTCTGAAGGCTCATCAAAGGTTGAACTTACAACTTCAGCATTTACAGAACGTGCCATATCAGTTACCTCTTCAGGGCGCTCATCAATAAGGAGAATTATTGGGACAATATCTTTATGAGCTTTAACCATACTGTTGGCAATATTCTGTAACAGCATTGTTTTTCCAGCTTTTGGCGGTGAAACAATCAATCCTCGCTGGCCAAAGCCAATGGGCGACATCAAATCTATAACCCGCATTGAATAATTATCAGATTCAGCTTCAAGGTCCATTTTTTGTTCAGGATAAAGGGGCAACAGGTTATCAAAAAGTATTGTTTCTGCTGCATTTTCTGGATCTTGAAAATTAACAGCTTCAACTTTAAGCAATGCAAGGTAACGTTCAGAATCTTTAGGCTGCCGAACCTGACCTGAAACCGTATCACCGGTTCGCAGATTAAACCTTCTGATTTGAGAAGGAGAGACATAAATATCATCGGGTCCAGGAAGATAATTATACCCGGAAGCCCTTAAAAACCCAAACCCATCCGGAAGAATTTCAAGAGTGCCCTCACCATAAACCTGACCATTCTCTTTAATGTTTGCCTGGAGTAAAGCAAAAATCAAATCCTGTTTTTTAATTCCTCTGATACCTTCAATTTTGTATTTTTTAGCAAGCTTAGTCAGCTCACTTATCTTCATCTTATTTAAATCTACAAGATTCATCCATTCTCCCGAATTTTGGTTTATATTTTTTTTAGGTAAACTTAAGTTTTGCGGTACGCCTTTTTGAAATCTGAAAGCCAAAATGACATGAAAAAAAACAAGTGTCTGAAATTATGTATTTAAGGTTAGGTAAATTAAGATAAAAACCTTAAGTTGTCAAGAATTCTTTTTGAATTTTATCAAAGAGACACTCTACAGATCCAAACAGTTCTGATTTATCTCCTTTATTAATGATGACATGATCAGCCATTGATATTTTATCCTGCTGTGACATCTGAAGGTCAAGCATTTTCAAGGCATCTTCTTTTTTAACACTGTCCCTTTTACAAATTCTTTCAACAAGATCCCTATCTTCTGATAAAACGGTTATGGTTGTATCAAAATACTCTTTTAAACCACATTCAAACAACAGAGGCACTTCAACAGCAACAGCTTTTTTTTCTTTATATTCAGCATTTTCCATCTGAAAAACCATCTCTCTGTTAATAAGAGGATGTAAGATACTCTCCATTTTTTTTCGTAATCCTGCATTGTTAATAATAATACTTCTAAGCCTTGCCCTGTCAAGAGAGCCCTGTTTATTGACTATTTTCTGCCCAAACAGTGTAATAACCTCTTCAAACCCTGTTGTTCCAGGTTCAACAACCTGCCTTGCTATTACATCACAATCCAGTGTGACCAGCCCGATTGTTTTAAAACAGTGGCATACAAGACTCTTTCCTGAGCCGGCAGAGCCTGTAACAGCAATTTTTAAAATTTTTAAATCATCCTTCATAAAAATTGACTATAATACGGTTTCATGATAATTTTCAAGGTTGTTCAAAAAATTAATAATTGAAAGGATTTTACACAGTGGAAAGAACATTATCAATAATCAAACCCGATGGGGTTGGAAAAAATGTAATTGGTGAAGTAATCAAAAGATTTGAAACCGACGGCATTAAAATTGCCGCCATGAAAATGATCCATCTGACAAAAACCCAGACACAAGGATTTTATACTGTTCATAAAGAACGCCCGTTTTTTAACAGTTTAACAGATTTCATGACTTCAGGGCCTATTGTGGTCTTGGTGCTTGAAGGTGAAGATGTGATTGCAAGAAACAGAAAGCTCATGGGAGCCACAAATTTTGAAGAGGCAGAAACCGGCACAATAAGAAAAGATTATGCAACCAATATTGAAAAAAATGTTGTCCATGGTTCAGATGCACCTGAAACAGCTGCTTTTGAAATTGGATATTTTTTCAATAATCTTGAGATTCAGACAAGATAATCAAGTTTAATCTTAAAAACCAAAACCGCTGTTTGAATTCTCAAAGCAGTGGTTTTGTTTTAAAACTCTCATCTATTTTATAGCCATCAAGATCGATACTGGTATTCTCAAAGCCTGATTTTAGAAACTGATGTGATATCTTTTTCCTGATATTGTTATCCAGCAGCCTCTCTATCTGTTCCGGAGCGACCTCAATTCTTGCTGTTTTCCCATGGCATCTCACCCTTATATGGTCAAACCCCAGATCTCTTAAATAATTTTCTGACTCTTCAACCATTCCAAGTTTTTCCAAAGTTATTTTTTCATTATATGCAATTCTTGTTGCAAAACAAGATTGGGAGGGTTTATTCCATGTTTCAAGTCCAATTTGTTTGGAAAATATTCTAACCATCTTTTTTGAAAAACCTGCATCAACAAGAGGAGAAATAAACCCGAGTTCTTCTGCAGCTTTTAATCCAGGTCGGAAATCATTTAAATCATCAAGATTAGCCCCATGAACCAGAGTGTCAATCCCATGTTCTTTTGCAGCATCCCTTATCATGGAAAATATCTGTTGTTTACAAAAATAGCAGCGTTCCAGAGTATTACAAACAATATTCTCACTCTTTAAAATATCCACATCAAGACAAATATGTTGGACCCCTATTGAGCAGGCAATTTTCTTAGCAAAATCAATTTCCAGTTCAGATACAAATTGTGATGCAACTGTAATGGCAATAAATTTTTCCGGCTTTATTTTTTTGGCTAATGCGAGAAGCAGGGTGCTGTCAGTACCACCTGAAAAAGCCAGTGCAAACGAGGACAATTCAGTTAATCTTTTTTCAAGGCTTTTAAGCTTTTCCAATATTCTAATCTCCTTGTTTAATGGGTATAAATTTCAAATTTGGTTTCATAATTGGTAAGATTGTCAATCCGCTCTTGAAACACTCTTCTCTCTTTACTCACAAGCCACTTAGACCAATTATCAACATGCTGCCATTTACTGATAATAAGAAATTCTCCTTCCACATCTATCCTTTTTAAGGTCTCTGATCCGATATGGCCTTCCTGGGTTAAAGCTGCTTTCCTCATTTCCCTGTACAACTCTTCCATCTGTATTTCGCTTCAGGGGAAACCTCTCTTTTAATTAATACTGTTACAGCCATCAATACCTCCCATGGATTCAATAGTTATAAAAATAATACCTGTTATCCTATGTAACATATTTTAATGGAATTTAACAAATTTTGAGCATAGATATTTCTTGACTATACAAAAGCCCTGATGTATAAAATCCAATCACTATTTTTCTGGGTGATCGTCCAACGGCAGGACTACGGACTCTGACTCCGTCAATTAAGGTTCAAATCCTTATCACCCAGCCACTCAGAACACAAGACTTTCGAGAGTTTTGATTAAAAGTCAATCATGGCTTGAAAACTGGTAAAACTTTCATTTCCAAACATTAATAATCCATCAACTAAAGAAATCTTTGATCTTAACCCATCTTTTTGACTCAAAAAATAAAAACGTGTAATTACAAAGAGTTGGCATATTTTTATTGCTGTTATGGCACTACTTTTGTTCATCTTTTAGTGTTTTCTTAATTGTTTTTCCAGGG
>JAQIBP010000146.1 GCA_027858995.1 Deltaproteobacteria bacterium
GCCAAAACAATGCCAGGTTTAATCAGCAAAGCATTGAATCCTACCTGTCAAAAGTAAAAGAATTAAATCCAAAGAAAATACACCCTTTAAAAAATCTTTAGAAGAAAAAACTCGCAACAAAATAAACTCGCAACATAATTGGAGATAAACATGCACGACTTGGAAATGCAAGAGTAAAGTTTTCACCTCACAAAATTAAAGAGGGGCTTTTTAAATTTGCTACGCTTTCCAGTGGAGGTCTGTTCACCTTGCGGGAGCATATGGACTTTGGTTACAGGCTCTTGGTGAACGTAGCGGTTAAGCCGCCATGTTGTTTGACCGCAGGGAGTTCATGGCGGTCAGCGAAGAGAACCTTAAAGCCTGTTCCAATGTCTATCCAGTCGCCCGCAAGGTGAATAGACCGTAACGGGTATTTGACTTACACCTTTCTTCCAATTTCCATGCCGTAATATATGAGCCTCTTTTTCAGGCATTTTATGGCTTTTAGATACGTTAGCCCTGCCGGTTTTTCAAAGGTTTGTTTTGCATTTTGGAAAAAATAATGTATGGTAATCAGATTTTGAGTTTTAAATTTTTATTTTGAAAGGAAGTTCTCATGCCAATAGCAGATAAAATGGTAAATATGGTAGAAGCTGCATCCATGATACGGAAGATGTTTGAAGAGGGGATCAGGATGAAAGAAAAATATGGAGCTGACAATGTGTTTGATTTTTCCCTTGGCAATCCTGATGTTCCACCTCCACCGATTGTTAAAAAAACCCTGCTGGAATTAATAAACAGTGAAAATATATCCCACGGATATATGCCTAATAATGGATATCCCCATGTTAGACAGGCAGTGGCTGATTATTTGAACAAAGAGTATAATGTGGGGCTTAATTCAGATTTGATTGTTATGACATCAGGTGCAGCAGGTGCACTGAATGATACATTGAAAGCCCTTTTAAATCCTGGCGAAGAAATACTTGTACCAGCACCCTATTTTATAGGTTATAATCAATATGCTTTTATAGCAGGTGCAACTTTGAAAACTGCTGCTTCTCTTGAAAATTTTCACCTTGATCTTGATGCCATTGAAGAAGGTATTAATGAAAAGACAAGGGTAATGCTCATTAATTCTCCCAATAACCCCACAGGAGTTGTCTATACAAAACAGGAACTTGACAAGCTTGGTAACCTGCTTGAAAAGGTAAGTAAAAAATATGGCAAACGTATTTACCTGATTTCAGATGAACCATATAGAAAAATTGCCTATGATGTTGAAGTGCCGTCAATGTTTGATGTCTATCCCCATACCATAGTCCTGACATCCTACTCCAAGGAGCTTTCCCTTGCAGGAGAGAGAATTGGATATCTTGCCATTCATCCCAAAGCAGAGGATGCTGCTATGATTGCAGGAGCTGCAGGTGTAACAAATACCATGATATATGTGAATGCTCCGGCTCTTTTCCAGCAGGTGGTAGGAAAACTTCAGGGAGTTACCGTTGATAGTGAAATCTATAAAAAACGCCGGGACATGTTCTGTCATGGATTACATGCAGCAGGTTATGAATTTGATGTTCCAGAGGGTGCATTTTATCTATTCCCCAAAAGTCCAATCAAAGATGATGTTAAATTTACAGGTATATTAAAGGAGCAGAATATCCTTGCTGTTCCAGGTACAGGCTTTGGCGGTCCTGGTTTTTTCCGCCTCTCCTATGCAGTTCCTGATAAAACTATACAGGACTCACTTGAAGGATTTAAAAAAGCCATTGATTCTGTAAAATAATTTTAAATATACTTCAGTAGAGGCATGTGGAGGATGATCTCTTCACATGCCAGCATATCATATGGATTGTTTTTTTAGGCAGTTTTGATAAATTTTTCAGGATTATTCATGAATTTTTTATAGATATCATAATAGATAGTATCTTTATACTTGATGGGTTCAATAGTTTTATTGTCAAAAGAATAAATCTTCGAACCAGGGCATGCCATCAATAATGGCGAATGGGTGGCAATGATAAACTGGGCATGCCCCTGATGGCTTATTTTGATCAAGAGGTTTAAAAGTTCAATCGTGGATGAAGGCGACAGGGCAGTTTCAGGTTCATCAAGAAAATACAATCCTTTGATTTTATACCGGGATTTGAAATATGACATGAGAGACTGGCCATGGGACTGGGTGATTAATGACTTTCCTCCAAAATAATCAAGCATTTTTTCATCATTTACAGCCCACTCTTCAAGATTTTTTGCAAAATGGGAAAATATCTGGGATCCGAAAAATGAACCGGGCACAGAGTAGCCGTCTTTCCAGTTAACCTGTATATATTTATACAAATCTTCTTCATGAGGGTTTTTTTCATATCTCAAGCTAAATTCATTCTGCCAGATATGGATACCGCATCTTATGGCGATTGCTTTGAGCAGGGTTGATTTGCCTGTACCGTTTTCACCAATGAAAAAAGTAATTGCATTGTTAAATTTAATAGAGTCTGTGTTTTGAAATATTTTTAAACTAAAAGGATAAAAATTTAAGACAGGAAATTTTTTAGAATGAATGTTCACCTGTTTTAAACAGATCAACTTTTTTTACCTTTTTTTGCTTTTGCCTTTTCAATTAGATCCAATAAAGAAAGAACTTTTGGTTGTCCTTTTTCTACAAAGGCTTTTTTAAAATCATCTTTGGATAATTTATCTTCAAGAAAGCTTTGAACATCAAAATAGGTATACCAGCAGTCAAGGGTTTTAAAACAGGGAATCCCGCTGTTTTCTATCTGGCAATATGAAAAATTGATTTGATGTCCGAGCCTGGGACAGCGTATGGTAAAATCTTCTGCTGGAGGTTCTTTTGGAAGAGTATCTGTTTTATCACTCATTTTAAAAATCCATTCTTCTAATACTTAAAAATAGCAGCGAGACCTGGAATTTTAGGTCCCGCTGTATCTCTATTGTCTGTGCAAAATACCTGATTGATGTTAAAGAAAATTACTCTTTTATAACTATCAGGTGCTTCAGGTTGCCTGTTTTGGTTTGGGATAGGACTCAATATCTTTTAATGCTGCATCAATCTGCTCCTGGGGAAGATCATGATCAGAAAGTTTTCCCTGGAAAAAAGCATCATAGGCAGCAAGATCCACAAGACCGTGACCGCTCCAGTTAAACAGGATAGTTTTCTCTTTGCCTTCTTCTTTGGCTTTAAGAGCTTCATTTATAGTTGCGGCAATGGCATGATTACATTCAGGTGCGCTTATAAAACCTTCAGATCTGGCAAAGGTGATGCCTGCTTTAAAAGTATCTTTCTGATGGACTGCCACCGGTCTGATAATATCATCAAGAATAAGCTGGCTCACAAGTGGAGCCATGCCATGATATCTTAAACCACCGGCATGGATGGGTTCCGGAACAAAATTGTGTCCCAGAGTATGCATGGCAATCATTGGAATCGTCTCGGCTGTATCTCCAAAGTCATAGGCAAATGGCCCTCTTGTCATGGTAGGACATGATTTAGGTTCCACAGCAATAATATCAATATCCTTTCCGTTTATTTTATCCAGGGCATATGGAAATGCAAGACCTGCAAAATTACTTCCGCCGCCCGCACTGCCTATGATAACATCAGGATAAGCTCCTGCCATCTCCATCTGTTTCATTGCTTCAAGACCTATGATGCTCTGATGAATCATGACATGGTTGAGTACGCTTCCGAGAGCATATTTGCTGGTTTCGTCCTGGACAGCAACTTCAACTGCTTCACTGATTGCCATACCAAGGCTTCCGGGACAATCTGGATCTTTTGCCAGTATGGATCGACCGGCTTCAGTCTCATTGCTGGGGCTTGCTGTGCAGTCAGCACCCCAGGTCTGCATCATGAGACGTCGATAGGGTTTGTGGTTATAGGAAATTTTGACCATATATACTTTGCATTCAAGTCCAAAGAAAGCACAGGACATGGACAGCGCACTTCCCCATTGTCCGGCACCTGTTTCAGTAATAATTTTTTTTGTTCCTGCTACCTTGTTATAATAGGCCTGGGCAATTGCTGTATTTGGTTTATGGCTGCCTGCAGGGCTTACGCCCTCATTTTTATAAAAAATCTTTGCAGGAGTACCAAGAGCCTTTTCAAGGGCGTGGGCTCTGAAAAGAGGAGAAGGACGCCATATGGCAAGTTTTTGAAGAACTTCATCAGGAATGTCAATCCATCTTTCAGTGCTGTTTTCTTGTTCAAGGATGTTCATGGGAAAAATCGGAGCAAAATCTTCCGGACCCGCTGGCTGGCCTGTACCTGGGTGCAGTGCCGGTTCAGCTGGAGTCGGCATGTCTGCCATAATGTTATACCATTTTGTTGGCATGTCTTTTTCAGTTAATACATACTTCGTAGCTTTCATAAGTCCTCCTGATTAGAGTTAATAAATGTTTATAAAACCTGTTGAGCATATCAACATATTTGTTTGAACATGTAACCCCTAAATTAAAAAGGTCTGATCCTGTCTTTAATCTCTTTATGAGAATAAATTTGCCAAGTCAAGTATAAAGTTGTTAAGCCTGTTATAACAACTGAAAATTGTATACTGTATACAAACTATTAATGTCAACATCTTTTTATTTCGATATCAATTTTTCATAATCAGCTTTAGTATCTACATCAATAAGGATGACATTATCAGAAATCTTCACCTTTAAGATGGATTTTTGAAATTTTTTAAAAAGAATCCTTGGCCCTGTATCACCGGACAGTAATTTTAATTCATGAAACAGTGATTTTGCAATGATAACCGGGTTTCCACGCATATTATTATAATAAGGAATGGTAATTGGTGATTTAGAGGTGATAAAAGCCTGAATAATCATATAGAGAGTAGATGGGGTAATAAGAGGCTGATCCCCGAGAAGAAACATTGCTGCATCACAAACCGGTGAGATATTTTCAAGTCCTTTTATGAGGGATGTGCTTTGGCCTTTTAAGTATTCACTGTTTATAATGGTTTTAGTACCTGAAAAATCAACAGTTTTCTTGATTTCATCGGCACGATGTCCAAGAACAACAACTGTTTCATAAAGATTTGATTGTCTGGCATTTTCAACCACATGACTTAAAAGAGGTTTGTTTTTAAAAGGCAGCAATTGCTTTGTCTTACCCATTCTTATACCTGATCCTGCTGCAAGTATGATTCCGGCAATTTTTCCACTTGATACTGCCATAAATATAATCTTTTCCTTTAAGTTTTATGCAATATTTTTTACTGCAATGTTATCCTTTAGCGATGCAATGATAATTTTTTCAATATTTTTATCTGGTTTTAGAATTTTTGCGATTTTTTCACCTGATGCCAGTCTTGATGATGTGTCAGCTTTGTTTAAAAGAATAAAATTCAGTGAGGAGCAGCAAAGAGATTTTGCCTTTTTTATCTCAAAACCTATGGATGATGCAATGGATTGCGCATCTATCGTTTTCCCCATGCCAAGCCCTGTGTTGTCTGAAAATATTTGTGGCCTGTGGACATAATGATCATCAAGTGTTTTCCCCAAAGCATCAAGTCCTGTGACAAGGATTAAATGAGTAGTCTCTTTTGGGATTGCAGGCTCATGAAGATTGCTTGATTTAAGAGGTTTTTGTCTTGCTCCGTCTGCTTCCACAATAATCCAGTCAAATATTTTGGCCTGCCACAGCTGATCAATAATGTTTGGCTCAAAGCCTTTTAATTTTCCAGATACTGGATCATGCTTCCTGCCTGCTGAAAAATGGCGGAAATGCCTTATATTGTATCTTGTTTTTTTAATGAGTTCATCAACATTATCTTCAATAATAGTATCAGGAGACAAGTCAGGTTTTGGCATAAAAATTTTTGTTGTTGTTGTTGTCAAAACCCTTTTTTTTGATTGTGAAAGCTTTTTAGCAAGGAGAAACATCAGGCTTGTTTTGCCTCCTGCACCCATAAGGCTGATAACTCCTTTTTTGTTTAACTGCAATGCTTCAATAAGTGAGTTTGTCATTTTATGATAATCTTTTCAATTATATTAAATACTTTTTTAATGGTTACAGTTTCTTCTCAGTTTTTATAATGGATTCAAGCCCTTTATGAAGATTCTGGATTGTTTCATATTCAGAAATCCCAAGCCTTTGCAAGTTGCTGATATCAAATACAGCATTCTCAACTCTTGTTTTTTCTCCTTTTGTCCCTCTGATTTGAAGATTATATGAGTTGACAAGATCATTGAGAATGGTTCTTTTTTGCGCAAGTTTTTTTAGTTGAATATGGACTCCTGCTCTCATGGAAGTGCCTATATTGGTCGGGCAGGAGGTCAGGTACCCGTATGTATCATGCCAGGCAAAATCAAAGTGATGACTTAATTTATCAACGGCCATGCAAACATCATTATAAACTTTTGCAATATCTGCTGACAATCTAAGAGAGATGACTCTTAAGTGGTCTTCTTCATTCACCCACACCATGAGTGGTTTGTCAAAAGATTTAAACACACCTCTGCATTCCGGGAAATCAGAATTAATACCTGCAGCATCCTGGAACCGGTCTCCTTTTGGGAAACATAATTTTTTTTTGCTGCCAGAATATTTACTGCTGTTATAATCTTTAAAGGAATAATACTGCCCTTGAAAATTTCCTTTTAATGATTTTAACGCAGATACAACTTTTTTTTCAAGTTTCCGGCGAAACAATAGATTAATATGAGGGGGAAAATCAAAATTGTTAAGATTCCTTGCAATTCTTATCCGCGTAGACCGAATATATCTTTTTTCAGGATCAAGATTTGCAAGCTCTATCCTGCTAATATCTGATCTGTGTTTTTTCCCTTCTGGAAAGTCATGGTATTCACGGATAGCAGGATCAAAAATCAGTGCAAATGTGTTATAGGACATTGAATCCCCGGCATATATTCCAATGGAGCTGTCTACATTTTTTATTCCAGAATTGATTGCCTTTAAAAGAGTGAAACCTGAACCGGTTTCTTTGTGCTCAAGAAGTTTATAAACTGCAGGGAATAAGTATTTTTTTGCAAGACATTTCGATTTTTCTGGGAAAACAGATATGGTCAAACTGTTTAACTCTCTATACCGGGTGCCTGGGATGAGATTCCCCTTGCAAGGAGTGTCTGAATTTTATCTAAGATATTGCAGTTAGCATGACATCTTGGAAGTTGAGATCTATTCTCGCAGATAAGACATGGACTTTTGGTTAAATAACCGATTTCAAAATCAAATAAATCTCTATTAATTATTCTATATTCCATGGCAAAATATTTTTTAATTATTAATTTTAATCTTTATATACCAGTTACCAGAAGAGTCGTCAATATCTGGATTTATCTCTGGATTTATCTCTTGCCACAACCTGAAACAAGTGATAAATAAAAAAACATAGTTCACTCAAATAAAGGCGGTGATCATTGTGGTGGAATCCAGATTTGGGCAGTTAAAAGAAAAAGAAAAACTGGCAAGAAAACAGATTGTCATTGAATCTGCTCTGGCACTTTTTTCAAAAAAACCATTTTTTAAGGTTGGCATTCGGGATGTTGCCCGGGAAGCAGGGATCTCTCCTGCAACTATTTATAGATATTTTCCAAGCCAGGAAGAGTTGTTTAATGAGGTCTTTCTCCAGAGTATTGCTTCAGTTAGCAAAGAGTTCAAAACAATGGTGCAAAAGGACAAGCCTGCAAGCATTGAAGAGTTCAGTATAAAGTTTGTTGACCATCTTATTGAAAATGAATCCACATTTCAGATGACAACTTACCTGATGTTGAAAAGTAATGAGGAAAACCCAATTATAGGTAGGTTCAATTCTATTACCAGAATATTTTTTAATCTTTTTGAGCAGCTTTTAATAAGGCATGGTGTAGAAAAAGAGAGCGCAAGAATCTATTCCCACTCTTATATTGCATCAATCACAGGAATTTTAATGGCGTTCAGACACTATCCCAAAGATAAAAAAGCCATTCGGCAGCGTATTCTCAAAATAATAAAAACTACGTCCTCTCTTTATACTGATCAACTGATTAACAAAACTTCTCTCTCACATGGGGCTTCCCGTGTAAAAGGCTAATCTGAGAGAATCCTCTCCTGACCAAAATCTGGCTTTTCAAGGCTGGTTTTCTACTTGTTATTGCATGTACCTTGATTCAAAATTGTATTAAAACCAATACTTCCGAGAGTCGCTATGTAGACCCCGATCCACTCAAGCAGTTTGTTCGCTGATTTCTGATGGATTCCAATGTAAAATATGTTTAAGAAGCGGTTTCACTCTCTGCCAGTCACTTGAAGCTTTTTCTGCCAACCACAAATCGTAATTTTTTTGTAAATTTAGCCAAAAATTGTTCCTCGTATTGACAAAAGGCAAAAAAGCATTTACTTATCTTTTTATCCTTGACAGAGTTGGGTTTTTTCCACCGGTTGGAGGCGGATAGACTATGAGAACCTCAAAATTTGAAGAACGGTATGATAGAAATTTTGATACGCTTTCTCTTGAGGAGCAAAAGACCCTGAGTACATCAAAAGTTGTCGTGATTGGTTTAGGAGGTCTTGGCGGAGGCGTATGTGAGATGATGGCAAGGGTTGGTGTTGGCCATTTAACCCTGATTGACGGGGATTCATTTGAAGCCAGCAATTTAAACCGTCAACTCTTGAGTGAAGAACGTCTGATAGGGGTTCCCAAGGCCCAAGCGGCAAAAGACAGGGTTAAAGCCGTCAACTCCGAGATCATTGTAAAGCATCTGGTTGAATACCTGGATGAATCCAACCTGTATGAACGGGTAAAAAATGCTGAGGTGATTATGGATTGCCTGGATGCCATAGATACAAGATTCCTGTTGCAAAAAGCTGCTCGAAAAGCATCCATTCCCATAGTATCGGGCGCCATTGCAGGCGTTACGGGTCAGGTGACAACTATTTTTCCCGGCGATAAAGGGTATGAGCTGATATATGGGATAAAAGGGGGAAAACAATCAAAAGGGATTGAGACAAGAACCGGTAATATTGCCTATTGCGCGCTTTTTGTTGCTGCCCTTCAATCCTCCGAATGTCTGAAAGTTTTGTTGGATCGTGGAGATATTCTTCGAAATAAACTGTTGATCGCAGAATTATGGACCAATACTTTTGATATCGTGGATTTGCTTTAACTCTGGTTTGACTGCATTTTAATTGGGTCGGTTGAAATCAATTTTGATGAAGAGAGGTCTTTAATGTATACTAAGGCAGCAAAGATTATTAAATCATCCAGGCGGTGTGTCACATTTTCAGGTGCAGGTATTTCAGTGGAAAGCGGTATCCCGCCGTTCAGGGGGGAAAATGGTCTTTGGAATAAATATGATCCCCAGACCTTTGATATCCAGTATTTTTACAGCCATACCCGGCAGTCCTGGGAGGTGATCAGGGAAATTTTTTATGACCTGTTTGGAAAAGTAAGACCCAATGCAGCCCATTATGCTCTGGTGGAACTTGAGGCCAACAATATGTTAAGTTCAGTGATTACCCAGAATGTGGATAACCTGCATTATGATGCGGGCAGTAAAGTCGTTCATGAATTTCATGGGTCTTTTAAAAACCTTGTCTGTCTTAAATGCAGGGCAAAATACAAAATTTCCCAAATTGATCTGAATGTTCTGCCCCCGGTGTGTAAAAAATGTGGCGGGATTTTAAAACCGGATGTGATTTTTTTTGGAGAAGCCATTCCCGAACCTGCATGTACCCATTCATTCAATGAGGCAAAAAAGGCAGACTGCTTTATCTTGATCGGTACTACAGGGACCGTGGCTCCGGCAAACACGATTCCATCGATTGCAAAATCAAATGAAGCTAAAATTATTGAAATAAATCCTTATAAGTCTGAATATACAAGTTCTGTTACTGATATTTTTCTTGAAGAAAAGGCAAGTATTGCCATGGAAAAATTGATGGAAGAGATCGATAAATTATAATTATGGAAACCTTGCTCAATATTACTCAATCTCCAATTCCCGGAAAATCCCGGGTCATGTATTGTGGGGATTGTGTTTTGTTCACTTTAACGCTTTCAAGCAGGATCAAAGGCAGGGCATGGGTGAGAACCAATCTTGGTTCTGCTGCCATTGCGAGAAAAGAAGTTATAAGGCGGGTGGAAAAAAATGAAATAAACCTGGATCAAGCCTGGTATGATATTGAAATGGAGTCTGAAAACGATCTTGTTTTTAAAATTACGCTTCCATTGCATCAAACAGGATTTTTTCAGGCAAAATGCTTTTTTACTCCGGATAAAAGCACCACCCCTATCTGGCCAGCCGGGGACAATTGTTTTTTTAGTGTAGAACCGGCCGGCACCTGTTGTGCCAATATCATTTATAATGCCTTTGTCAGGCAGTTCGGCAGATCCAAATCCGATGTGCCAAAAGAGACTGGCGAAAAGGATCTGTCGTTAATTATTAAACGACTTGATGCAGAAGGGTATACGGTTATTCCTGAGTCAGGGAAATTCAGGGATCTTAAAAAACAGGTAGAGTTTATCTTTTCGCATCTTGGTTGCCGTGTCCTCCACTTGCTCCCTATACATCCAACTCCAACAACCTATGCCAGGATGGGACGGTTTGGCAGTCCTTATGCAGCTTTGAATTTTACACAAGTTGATCCGGCCCTGGCTGAGTTTGATCCTTCAGCAACGCCGCTGGAACAGTTTATGGAACTGGCCGATATGGTTCATTTTCATAATGGCTATCTGTTTATGGATATTGCCATTAACCATACCGGATGGGCAGCCTCTATCCATGGAACAAATCCTGAATGGCTGGTCAGAGGCGAAGACGGAAAGATAGAGGCGCCTGGCGCCTGGGGTGTTGTCTGGGCAGATTTGACAAAGCTGGATTATTCAAACATTGATCTTTGGAAATATATGGCAGATGTTTTTTTGCTGTGGTGTCACAGGGGTGTTGACGGGTTCAGGTGTGATGCCGGCTATATGATTCCCGTTGAAGCCTGGGAATATATTGTTGCAAAAGTAAGACAGCAATATCCTGAAACGCTTTTCTTTTTAGAAGGACTTGGGGGAAAGGTTAGTGTAACACGCGACATTTTAAGCAAGGCAAACTTTAACTTTGCCTATTCAGAATTATTCCAAAATTATACTAGACAGGAAATATCAAATTACCTGCCAACCGCCTTTGAGATATCAAACTTCTATGGGCATACCATTCATTTTGCAGAGACCCATGACAATAATCGCCTGGCATCTGTTTCAAAGCGGTATGCAAAAATGAGAACTTCTCTTTGTGCACTTTTTTCAATATGTGGTGGATTTGGATTTGCCAACGGGGTAGAATGGTTTGCCACTCAAAAGATTGATGTACATGAATCAAGCAGCCTTAACTGGGGTAATAAAACCAATCAGGTAGAACATATTTCAAGGTTGACCCTGATATTAAAAAACCATCCCGCTTTTTTTGGTCGGACCCGGCTTGAATTGATTCAAAAAAATCAATCCGAATGCCTGGTTTTGCTGCGGTACAATGAGAGACGGGATAAAAAACTTCTTATTTTAATTAATCTTGATTGTGAAAATTCAAATGAGGCATCCTGGAAAAGACAGGATGCCAATATTGAAAAAACAATATTGTTTGACCTGATCTCAGGTACCCAAATCGAAACTCAAAAGGTTGAGGGTCATTGTGTGATGCGGCTGACACCAGGAGAGGTTTTGGTCCTGACGCCTGATCCTGATGATATGGATTCTATTGAAAAGAAAAGGAAAACGGACAGCCAGACCCCTGAAAGAGTTTATTTGCAAAAGCTAAAGGCAAAAGTATTGGCGATTCATACCGCGTTCAAGGGCTACGGGAATGTAAAGGGCAATAATGTTGAACAAGAAGCTTTATCATTTGCCCGTGATCCTGTTGAATTCATTCGCTCTTTTAACAAGGAGTCAAAAGAAAGCAGGGTGATCGTATTTGACGTTTCAAGGGATAAAAAACGTCAAATGATGATTCCACCGGGGTTCTTTCTTTTAGTAAAATGCAAAACCGGGTTCAGGGCCAAAATTCTTGATGAAAAAAAATCAATTAAAACCTCTTTGGGATACGAAGAAGGGATCTCAACCCACGATAAAAAAGGTTTTTTTACTCTCTTTTTCCCACACGAAATAAAGAATCAACATAAAGCATGCACCTTAAATCTCAGGGTATTAAAAACCAATGGCACACAGGTTAAAAAAGTTTCATTGTTATACCTTGCCCCCTGTAATGCTCTATATATGAGTTCGTCCTTTACAAGAAAGGAAATTGTAAAAGCACCTTTTTTAAAATTATTGGGCACCAATAAAAGAGGGAGCATGATGCGGGCAGCTGCCTTTTGGTGTAAACTTGACAGCCGGTATGATGCCCTGCTTGGGGCAAATATGGCCAAAAACAGACCGGAAAACAGGTGGATGGTGCTTTCAAGGTGTAGAATCTGGGCCGTATTCCAGGGATACTCTATAGAGCTTGCATTGGATTGTCTTGAAAAATTTACATTTTCCTATGATCATGGAGGAAAATGGCTATTTCACATCCCAACCTCGGAAGGCAAGTATTATGCTCTGGAACTCTACCTGTCCATTGATCCGGAAGACAATCGTACCTATCTTTTCCTGTCAAGAGCCAGATCCAATGATAATGACAAGTTCTTTTTAAATGATGACAAAGGGATCACCATTATCATCAGACCTGATATTGAAGACAGAAGTTTCCACGAGACTGTTAAGGCATTTAAGGGTCCTGAAAAACAATGGCCTGATGCTGTCTCAGTTTTTCAAAAAGGGTTTTCCTTTTCACTTTCAAATGGGAAAACTCTTAGTGTGAACATATCAAAAGGTGAGTTCGTGCACGAGCCCGAATGGCACTACATGGTCCATCGTCCTTTGGAAGCCCAGAGAGGTCTTGATGCAGACTCTGATCTTTTCAGCCCGGGATATTTCAGGGTTTTTTGCCTGGGGGGAGAAAAGGTGTTGCTCAATGCTGATGTAATTGAAGATCAAAATAGGGAAATCGACTTTGATAAACATATAAATACCTTGGAATTCAAAACTTTTGAAAAAGGAATGCCGCTTTCTGAGGCTGTATATAGAGGTCTTGATGCGTTTATAGTGAATAGCGGCAATGATAGGAGTGTGATTGCCGGATATCCATGGTTTCTGGACTGGGGAAGAGACAGCCTGATATTTTGTAGAAGTCTGATTGAACTGGGTCGGTTCTCAGATGCCAAAGCCGTCTTAAGATTGTTTGGTAGGTTTGAAGATAATGGAACCTTACCGAACATGATTTGTGGTGAGGATGCCCAAAACATCGAAACTTCCGATGCACCGTTATGGTTCTTTTCCTGTTGCAAGGATTTAGTTGAAAAAGAGAAGAGTAATAATTTTTTATATGAAACTCTAAATAATCGGACGATTAAAGATATTCTTCTATCCATTGCCCATTCCCTTATAAAAGGAACCAAAACAGGGGTGGTTGCCGATCCTGAAACCATGCTGCTGTATAGCCCGTCTCATTTTACATGGATGGATACCAATTTCCCGGCAGGATCTCCACGGCAGGGATATCCTGTTGAGATTCAGGCGTTATGGTACAATGCACTGGTCTTGCTGGCATCCGTTGATGCAGCTAATAAAATGGACTGGCAAAAAAAGGCCAAAATAGTTCAAATAGCAATTATAGATCTTTTTTATAATAAAAGATCCGGGTTTTTTTCCGATTGTCTTCATTCCAATGGTCCTGTTGGTGCAAAGAATGCTGTTCCGGATGATGCACTAAGACCGAACCAGCTGTTTTTGTTTACACTTGATGTAATCAAAAATAAAGAAATTGCCCAAAAATGTGTTGAAACATGTCAACAACTGCTGGTTCCGGGAGCGATTAGAAGCCTTGCTGACTTAAAGGTTGAAACTCCCATCAATATTATTTATAATGATAAGTTAATAAAAGATCCCTATGCTCCTTATTCGGGAGAATACAAGGGGGACGAAGATACGCAGAGAAAACCTGCCTACCATAATGGAACAGCATGGACCTGGCAGTTTCCAGCATTTTGTGAAGCATGGGCAAAAGCATTTGGTAAAAACAGTCATTCTACAAGTCTTGCATGGCTGGGCAGTGTGATTCATTTAATGAGAAAAGGTGCTGCAGGATATATTCCTGAAATCCTTGACGGTGATTATCCCCACACGCCAAGGGGATGTGATGCACAGGCCTGGGGAACAAGTGAGTTTGCCAGGGTCATGCATAAGTTATCACACTAGTTTTTGTAATAGGAGATTGTGTACATATGGAAGAGATACAAATTTACAAGGTATATCCCGCTATCCCGGAACCCTTATCCTTTCTGGATTATCTTGCCAGGAATCTGTGGTGGTGCTGGAATCCTGAAGCCATTGAGTTGTTTCATAGAATAAATCCGGCACAATGGGAAAAAACCGGGAAAAATCCAGTGGCTTTGCTTTCTCATATATCCCAGAGACGATTTGATGAACTTTCAAAGGATGAAAGCTTTTTGGGCCATCTTAGACGGGTAAAGGCTAAATTTGAAAGAATGTTTTCCTATGTATCGCAAATCAAGGAATTTGATTTGGGTCCCAAAGAGACGATTGCGTATTTTTCCATGGAGTTCGGCCTCCATGAATCACTCCCGATTTTTGCAGGCGGGTTAGGGGTTCTTGCCGGAGATCATTTAAAAGCATCTTCTACTCTTGGAATTCCTTTGACGGGTATCGGTCTGTTATTCCGGGAGGGTTATTTTAAGCAATTTCTTGACCATAACGGATGGCAGCAGGAAACCTATCCTATCACTGACATGTTTGATTTTCCACTTCAAAAGGTTAAGGACAGTTCAGGATTTGAGATTAAGATTGAAATACCGGGACCCGATGGCTTGATCATAGCTTGTGTCTGGCAACTAAAGGTTGGTAAAATCAAACTATTTTTGCTGGATACCAACTTGCCGGAAAATCCAGCTATAATCAGGGATATCACATCAAGGCTCTATGCCAGTAATGATGAAACCCGTGTTGCCCAGGAAATATTATTGGGGATTGGCGGGATAAAGGCTTTGAGGGCCATGGATATGTTTCCTAACATCAGCCATATGAATGAAGGACATTGTGCTTTTGCCGGGTTGGAACGAATTTGTATTATCATGGACAAATATGATGTGGATTTTGAAAGCGCATTTCAAATTTGTAAGAGAAGCTGTGTTTTTACCACCCATACCCCTGTGGCTGCAGGGCATGATGAATTTGAAAAAGAATTAATTCTTCCATATATCCAGCTCTATGCTGATAAATTTGCCATTTCCAACAATAAACTGCTCTCCTGGGGAGAGACACATGGTATGAAGGATACAGGCAAATTTTCCATGTTTATTTTTGGTGCTAAATTATCCGGGTATGTCAATGGTGTAAGTCGGCTTCACGGGCAGGTGGCCCGTAAGATGTGGCAATCTTTATGGCCAAGGCGAAACGTGACAGAAATTCCTATTTCACACATCACCAACGGTGTCCATATCTGTTCTTATCTTTCCCGGCATAAAAATGCTTTATTTGAGCGTTATTTATCCTCAGACTGGTCCAACAGGTTGGCCAACCGGAATCTGATTTCAAGGATAGACAATATTGAGGGAGCAGACCTTTGGCATGTGCATGAACTGGATCGGTCCAGTTTGATAAAAAAATGCAGAGATACATTGCAGGTACAATATGAAAGACGGAATGCCCCCAGGACTGTGCTGGATGAAGTCGTAAGTGTATTGGATCATCGGGTGCTGACCATCTGTTTTGCCCGGCGGTTTGCCACTTACAAACGGGCTGGACTCTTACTGAAAGACATTCCGCGTTTGACAAGGCTCATTACTGATGAAAACAGGCCCATTCAGATTGTATTTGCTGGTAAAGCCCATCCCAATGATAATGAAGGCAAAGATATCATTAAACAGATTGTTGAATTTGCAAGGCTGAATAATGTCAGGCATCGGGTTGTTTTTCTTGAAAATTACGATATTAACATTGCTAGATATATGGTCCAGGGATGCGATGTATGGCTTAATACACCCAGAAGGCCCAATGAAGCTTGCGGTACTTCTGGTATCAAAGCTGCTGCAAATGGAGGGTTGAATCTTTCCATCCTTGATGGCTGGTGGTGTGAAGGATTCAGAGAGAGTCGGGGCTGGAGTATTGGAAATGGAGATTTTTATGATGATCATGAATACCAGGATGAGGTAGAAAGCCAGGCGCTCTACAATATCCTTGAAAATGATGTAATTCCAACCTTTTATGACAGAAAAAGAGGCAATCCATCTGTAAAATGGATAAAGATGATGAAAGAGGCCATGAAAATGGCTATCATAGATTTTTCAAGCGACCGGATGGTCCGGGACTATTCGGAAAGATATTATATCCCGGCATCAAAAAATTTTCAGGTGTTAACTCAAGACTCCGCCTGGAAAGCCAAAGAACTGGCACTGACCCAGTCCCGGTTGATTTCCTTGTGGAGCAGTATTCGAGTATCAACGCCCAAGCTTATCACAGAGGCTGATTTTACAGTTGGAGATACCTTCAGGATCACCCTTGAGGTTTTTCTTGGCGAATTAACTCCCCAAGAGGTTGAGGTTCAGATTTATCATGGCAGAGTAAAATCGGCATATCATCTTGAAGGCAGCAGGGCGGAAACCATGTGGCTGCAGGAAACCATATCCGAAGGGTCACACATTTATGCATGTACCATCACCTGTTCGGATTCAGGGCGCTTTGGTTATACGGCCAGGGTGATTCCCAAAGGTGATGAGGTCTTAAACAATCATACGCCAGGGCTTATCACCTGGACCCATGGAGAGGATTAAAATTACAGACAAGACAATCTGGAGAATAAGAAAATGGTACAAAAACCGAGAATCTTGATTGTAACGCCGGAAGTGACCTATCTTCCGAAGGGTATGGGTGATCAGTCCAGCTATTCTGCAAAGGCAGGAGGCCTTGCCGATGTGTCTGCCGCCCTGATCAGTGCATTGTTTGATTTTGGCTGTGATGTTCATGTTGCATTGCCGGATTACCGTTCTATTTTTAATGGATACAACACAAAATCCCCCAACAGAGAAATTGCAAAAATTCGAAAACGGTTAAATGAGGAAAGAATTCATCTGGCAGCAGATCGGGCATTTTTTTATCTGGATAATGTCTATTCCGGATATTCGAATAAAGATCTTAAGGTATCCCTGGCATTTCAAAGGGAAGTTATTAACAATATAATACCAAGGGTTGAACCGGATATCATCCATTGCAACGACTGGATGACCGGTCTGATTCCTGCCATGGCCAGGTACCTTGAAATCCCCTGCCTGTTTACAATTCACAATATCCATACCATGACATCCACCATGGCGGAAATTGAGGACAGGGGTATTGATGCCGCATCCTTCTGGAAATGGCTGTTTTTTAAAAAACCGCCCTATAATTATGAAGAAAGCCGGGATTGGAACCGGGTTGATTTTTTAAGTTCGGGTGTGTTTGCTGCCCATTATGTGAATACGGTCAGTCCGACTTTCTTAACTGAAATTGTTGAAAGCCGTCATCCTTTTGTGGAAAATTGTTTAAAAAATGAATTAAGCAATAAATATCATGCCGGATGTGCCACAGGAATCTTAAATGCACCTGAACCGGAATTCAATCCTGCTGTTGACGAGATGATTCGGTATAATTACGGACCGAAAAATCACAGAAAACAAAAGGCCAGAAACAAAACCTGTCTTCAGAAGATACTCGATTTTGATCAAGATGAGAACGCCGCCATGTTTTTCTGGCCGTCAAGGCTTGATCCCGTACAGAAAGGCTGTCAGCTTCTGGCTCAGGTCATGTATGATATTGTGTCTCAATACTGGGATGCCAATCTCCAGATTGTGTCTGTGGCCAGTGGAGAATTTCAGAAAAATTTTCATGATATTGTCAGGTTTCATGACCTTGGGAACCGGATTGCTATCTGCGGATTTAATGAGGGGCTGTCTCACCAGGCCTTTGCTGCCAGTGATTTTTTATTTATGCCGTCATCCTTTGAGCCCTGCGGCCTTCCCCAGATGGTGGGCGGTATTTATGGGACATTACCCATTGTCCACGATACAGGGGGACTGCATGATACCATTCTTCAACTGGATCATGAAAGTAATATTGGCAACGGATTTCTATTTAATGTCCATGATGCCAACGGGTTTAAATGGGCCATAGACAGGGCCATGGATTTTCATTTTCTTGACCCGGAACTAAAGGAAGTTCAAATTAACCGGATTATGATTGAGAGTGTGCTTGAATTTAACCATAGCCGATGTGCGGAAGAGTATATAAACTTATATGAAAAAATGCTTAAAAGGCCGTTCCTTGTCAAACCCGGCAATCTTTAATGACCCTGATCTTTTAGCCTATACAGATATTATATCATCAAGGCGATTAAGATCCATTGCACTTGAGGAAAAAATAAGCCGGGAGAATAAGGGATCTTTATGCTCTTTTGCAGATTACCACAAGATTTTTGGCCTTCATTTTGATAAGGATAAGGATTTATGGGTATTCAGGGAATGGGCACCCAATGCCGGTGAAATCTTTATTGTTTGTGAAAAAACATCCTGGCAGAAAAACAAAGATTTTCAGGTTAAAAGAAAAGACAATCACGTATTTGAAAAATGGTTTCCAAAAGAGACTTTCTCCCATGGGGACCTTTTTAGGCTTAAACTTGTCTGGCCGGGAGGGGAGGGAGATCGGATTCCTACGGCTGCTACACGGGTGGTTCAGGATTCGCACACGCTCATTTTTAATGCCCAGGTCTGGAAGCCACGAGAAACATATAAATGGAAAATAAAAAAATTTTCACCTTTAAAGGAATCGCTTCTGATTTATGAAACCCATGTGGGGATGGCATTGGAGGAAGGAAGGATAGGAACATATGCTGAGTTCGAACAATATATTTTGCCCAAAATAGCCGATGCCGGGTATAATGTCATTCAATTGATGGCGATTCAAGAACATCCGTATTACGGCTCTTTTGGCTATCATGTTGCAAATTTTTTCGCACCTTCCTCAAGGTTTGGAACCCCTGAAGAATTTAAGAGTCTGATTGATGCTGCCCACAAAAGAGGTATAAGGGTTTTTATGGATATCATTCATTCCCATGCTGTAAATAATGAGGTTGAAGGCATTGCAAAATTTGATGGAACCGGTTACCAGTTTTTTCATGACGGACCCAGAGGCCATCACCGGCAATGGGATTCACGATGCTTTGATTATAGTAAATCTTACGTGTTAAAATTTCTCTTATCCAATTTAAAATTTTGGATTGAAGAATTTAAAATTGACGGGTACAGGTTTGACGGTATTACCAGCATGCTGTTTGAGGATCATGGACTTGGGCGGGCATTTACAAGCTATGATGATTACTATGGGAACGATGTGGATGTGGATGCCCTGTCTTATTTATTTCTTGCAAACAGCCTTGTTCATGACATCAACCCGGATTTTACCACCATTGCAGAAGATGTCAGTGGATACCCAGGACTTGCCGCTCCCATTCCAAAAGGGGGGACAGGGTTTGACTTTCGGTATGCCATGGGAATTGCCGATTTCTGGATCAAGTTGTTAAAAGGGTTTAAAGACGATCAGTGGCACCTTGTTACCCTCTGGCATGAACTGACAACAAAAAGAAAAGAAGAAAAGACCATCAGCTATGCCGAATCACACGACCAGGCACTGGTGGGTGATAAAACCCTTATCATGCATCTGATGGGCCGCCATATCTATACTGCCATGAAAAAGGATAACGAGAGTATTGAAACCGACCGGGGGGTGGCCCTGCATAAGATGATCCGTTTGATTACCATTGCAACGGCAGGTTCAGGCTACCTGAATTTTATGGGCAATGAATTCGGGCATCCCGAGTGGATAGATTTTCCCACAGAGATAAATAATTTTTCCTTTCAATATGCCAGACGTCAGTGGTCATTAAAATATGATAAAGACTTATATTTTTCCTGTCTTTTTGAATTTGATAAAAATATGATTGCTATTGTAAAGGACTCTGATCTGTTTTCTTCACCTGATGTAAATCTTTTATGCGTCCATGAAGATGACAAGGTAATTGCTTTTGAAAGAAAGAAAACAATTTTTGTTTTTAATTTTCATCATTCAAAGTCTTTCGCCGATTATATGTTTGCTGCCCCGCAGGGTAAATACAGGATGGCTCTCAATTCCGATGAAAACCGGTTTGGTGGAAAAGACAGGCTTAAACGGGACCAGATCCATTTTACCATTGTTGATAAAAGGTCTGGCAAGGGGAATTTTTTAAGTCTTTATTTACCAACAAGAACGGCAATCATACTGAAATTGAAAAGATAAAATTTAAAAAAGTTCCTTTTCTTAAAGAAAAAACTGGAACAGATATGGGACGATGTGTATAAATTCCGTTATGGCTATTGGCGGACATATGTCATGCCCCCTATGTGTCAGGATAGTTGTCCCTTAGCCTAAAAAATGTTCTAATAGAAAAAACATGGGCAAATGGAGAACAAGCTGTGGTCAGTCCTCTGGATACTCTTTAGGACAGAATATACAGACCACTATTTTACTCCTTGACACCTGAATTTGCAATATTATATTTATTTGAAATTTTTAAATAAAAATATATTGTATTTTTCTGTGTCTAATTTTTACATCATTGGTATAAAGGATTATGGAACAAATTAAAGAGTCAATAGAAGAAAATCATTTTTTAATCAGCAGTATCAGAAAAGAGATCTCAAAACAGCTTGTAGGGCAGGAAAAACTTGTGGACAGCCTTTTAACAGGACTTCTAACCGGAGGTCATGTTCTTATTGAAGGAGTGCCCGGCCTTGCAAAAACAGGTGCTGTAAAAGCCCTTGCTGCATCTGTTCAGGCAGAATTTAAAAGAATCCAGTTTACTCCGGATCTGCTTCCTGCAGATTTAACAGGAACTGAAATTTATCGCCCTAAAACATCGGATTTTATTACAAGAAAAGGTCCTCTGTTTAACAATATTATCCTGGCTGATGAGATAAACAGAGCACCTTCCAAGGTTCAGTCCGCACTGCTTGAAGCCATGGAGGAACGCCAGATAACCATAGGTGATCAAACATTTTTGCTGCCTTCTCCTTTTCTTGTCCTTGCCACTCAAAATCCCATTGAGCAGGAGGGGACATACTCTCTGCCCGAAGCCCAGGTTGACAGGTTTATGCTTAAAGTTCTTATTGATTATCCTGACAAAACCCAGGAACTTGAGATTTTAAAAAAGAACAGTTTTCAGAAACCTGAGCCCATTAAGGCTGTTATCAGTTGTGAACAACTTGCTTTAATGGGTGAATTGATAGACCAGATTTATGTGGATGAAAAATTAAAAGAGTATATTGTAGATCTTGTGTTCAGCACAAGGCAGCCGGAAAAATATGGTATGGATGTGGCCCAGTATATTGAGTTCGGAGCATCACCAAGGGCAACTATTTTTCTTGCAAAGGCTGCCAGAGTCAATGCTTTTTTATCCAACAGGGCATATATTACGCCCCAGGATATTAAAATTGTAGGTCCTGATGTTTTAAGACATAGAATTATTTTAAGTTTTGAAGCAGAAGCAGAAGATATTGTCAGCGATGATATCATTCAGACCATGTTTGATTCTGTTGAAGTGCCGTAAAAAAGGCAGCCTCCGATGATTCCAGCACATATTATCAAAAAGATAAAACGAATCCATATTAAATCCAGCCGGGCAGTCAGCAATATCATGGCAGGCCAGTATAAATCCGTGTTCAGAGGTTCAGGGATTGAGTTTGAAGAGGTTCGGGAATACAGCCCTGGTGATGATGTTAAGGCTTTGGACTGGAAGGTTTCTGCAAGACTTGGAAAACCCTTTATCAAGCTTTATAAGGAGGAGCGCGAAAGTATTGTCATGCTGCTAATTGATATGAGCGCATCTTTGAAATTTGGAACATTTCATGGACTAAAACTTGAAAAGGTTGCTGAAGCAGCTGCAGTTCTTGCCTTTAATGCCATTAAAAACAGTGATAAAGTGGGTGCGATTTTTTTTACTGACAGAATAGAAAAATATATACCTCCTAAAAAAGGTTCTGGTCATATCTGGAGGGTTATAAAAGAGTTGTTCACCTTTGTGCCTAACGGAAAAGGCACAAATATAACAACTGCCCTGGACTATCTTGCAAAAATATCAAGGAAAAAATCTTTTGTCTTTATTTTGTCTGATTTTCTTGATGATGACTATTTAAAAAGTCTGAGAATGGTTCGACAGCGCCATGAGATCATCGGAGTTATGATTTATGACAAAGGTGCATATGAGCTTCCCTTTAAAGGCATAGTCACGCTGTCTGACTTTGAAACTTCAAAAGAGATTGTTTTTGACAGTTTTAATAAGAAAACCAGGGAGGAATTTTCAATTTTAAAAAATAGAATCCACAATAAAACAAAGGATATTTTTTCCAAGGCAAAAAGTGATGTAATTGAAATTGAAACTTCATCCTCCATATCTGATACCCTTTTGCAGTACTTTAAATTCAGGGAGAGGCGTTTGAGATAAATGGAGGATATCCATGGCATAAGACCCCCGGTGAGTGTTGGGTTTGATCCAGCTCTTCTCAAAATTATTTTAATAGTATCGGGTGTGGTTCTTCTCTTGATTCTGCTATTTTTTTTAATAAAAAAATTGTGGAAAAAAAAACCGACTGATGATTTAAAATATCTTCCCGAACCTGAACCTCCCTTTGAGGCTGCCATAAAACAACTTGATCTTCTATTTCAAAATCCACTGCCTGATCCAAGGCTTTTCTATTTTGATCTCACAGCTGTCTTTAAAAATTATATTGGAAGATCTTTTAATATAAATGCCGTAGAGATGACATCCCAGGAGTTTATTAAAAACCTTAATCTTTTTGATATTGACTCAGAGATTAAAAATAGTATTTCAAAATTTTTAAATCTGTCTGATTCCTTTAAATATGCCGGGATAAATCCTTTAAAAGAGCAGGCAGATAAAGATCTTTTGTTTATAAAGGAGAATATTACAAAAATAGAAAAAATCCTTATTAAACAGAGAGAAAAATTGAGAGAAACCCGGGAGGAGGGAAAATAGTGTTCATATTTGCCTCTCCACTCTTTTTACTGCTTCTGCCTGCAGCTGCATTGATCTTGTTTTTAAAATTAAGAGAAAAAAACAGCAGTCATATTAAAGTCTCCTCATTAAAAGGCCTTGAAAACACTTCTTACTCCTTTATGGTAACTCTTTCAAAGCTTGTACCAATACTGAAAATATCCGGGCTGATATTTTTAATCCTTGCCCTTGCAAGACCCCAGTTTGGTGATAAAAAAATCAGTGTAACAACTGAAGGGGTAAATATAATCCTTGCTCTTGATCTTTCTGAATCAATGCGTGCCCTTGATTTTAAAAAGGATAATAAGATTGTGACAAGGCTTGAAGCTGTAAAAGGTGTGGTTTTTGATTTTATCATGAAAAGAGAAGGTGATCGCATAGGCATGGTTGTCTTCGGATCAAATGCTTTTACACAGCTTCCTTTAACCCGGGATTATAACACCATTGCCTTTATTCTTGAGAGATTGAAAATTGGAGCAGCAGGTCCAAACACTGCCATTGGAGATGCCATTGGGATTTCATTAAAACGCCTTGAAGATATTAAAAGTGAATCCAATATTATTATTTTGCTGACTGACGGTAAAAGTAATTCAGGAGAACTCTCCTGGCAGGATGCTGCAAAAATTGCAGCCAATAGAGAAGTTAAGATTTATACAATCGGGGTTGGCACAAAAGGTAAAGCCCCATTCCTTGTTAATGATCTGTTTGGCCAGCGCTATGTCTACCATGAGGTTGATGTGGATCTTAAAACGTTGGAAACAATTGCAAAGCAGACAAATGCAAATTTTTTCCAGGCAAAAGATTTAAAATCCCTTGGAAAGATTTATGAAATGATTAATAATCTTGAGAAAACCAAAGTGGAAGTAGAAAAATGGGTGGAATATAAAGAGTTATATCCCTGGTTTCTCGTGCCCGGGTTAATTTTTCTTTTTCTCTATATTTTATTGAGTAATACCAGATTTTTAAAGGTGCCTTAAATATGCGTTTTGTTAATCCATATATGTTGAATTTATTGTGGACCTTGATTATCGTGTTTGGAATCATGGTGTATGGTATTTTAAGGCGCAAAAAAATAGTTGCCAGCTTTGCAAAGAGTGATATCCTGCATGTTATCGCACCGAAATTTGATCCAAAAAAGACATGGTTCAAGGCATGTCTGATCATTATTGCTTCAGCCTTTGCACTTATTGCCCTGGCAGGGCCGCAAATGGGATTTAAATGGCAGAAGACAAATCAAAAAGGTGTTGATATCATGATTGCGCTGGATTGTTCAAAAAGTATGCTGGCCCAGGATATCAAGCCAAACCGCCTTGAACGGGCAAAAAGGGAAATTATTGATCTGCTGCATATGATGAGATCTGACAGGGCAGGGCTTGTTGCTTTTTCAGGACAAGCTATCCTGCAATGCCCTTTAACCCTTGATCATGAAACTTTTAATATTTTTTTAAAAGTCCTGAACCCTGGATTTCTGCCCGTGGGCGGGACAAATATTGGGCAGGCAATAAAGGAGTGCTATAAAGGCTTTGAAAAAGAGTCTGATACCAAAAAGGCAATTATTATAATTACCGATGGTGAAAGCACAACAGGTGATGTTGAGCTGGCGGCAAAAGAGATGGCAAAAGAGGATATTAAAATATTTTGTATCGGGGTTGGAGATCTTGCAGGTGCACCCATACCAGATGAAAAGGGTGGATTTATAAAAGATTCTAAAGGAAATATTATTCTCTCAAAGGTGGATGAGAAGGGACTTGAAAAAATAGCTGATTTAACAGGGGGTCTCTATGTAAGATCAGTGGCAGGAGATATGGATCTTGATATGATCTACAAAGATAAGATTATTGGAACCATGGAGAGGAAAACACTGACTTCAGGTAAAAAAAAAGTATGGGAAAACAGGTTTCAATGGTTTTTGTTCCCAGCTCTTATTCTTCTCTTAATAGAGCTTTTTTTATCAACAACAAAGAGAATAAAGCCCCCCAAAAAAATATTGTCTATTATTGTTTTTGTATCTGCTCTCACTGTCTGCTTGCTTAATTATCCTTTAATTGTTGAGGCAAAAACTGTCTCTTCAAGTGTAAAATCAGGAATCAGTGCCTTTGATGAACAAAATTATCAGCAGGCAAAAAAACATTTTATTGATGCACAGCTTGAAGATCCTGAAAACAGAATACTCTATTACAATATTGGTGCTGCAGCCTATATGAACAAGGAGTATGACCAGGCAAAAACAAATCTTAAACAAGCCCTTGAATCAGATGATAAAAAGCTGCGCCATGATGCCGGATACAATCTTGCCAACACCCACTATCGACTGGGTAATCTTGAAGATGCTATAAAAGAGTATGAAAACATTTTAAGAGAATTCCCGGAAGATATAAAAACAAAAGAAAATTTAGAGTTTGTTAAAAAGAAAAAAGAGGAACAAAAGCAGCAGAAATCCAAATCTGATAAAAATCAAAAAGAGAATAAAAAAGAGAATAAGAAAGATAAAAGCAAGAAAGATAAAGATAAGGAAAAGTCTGATAAAGAGCAGGAAAAAGATCAGAATAAAAACCAGAAAAACAACCAGGAAAAAAATCAGCAAAAGGATAAAGAGAAACAGCAAAAACCTTCCCAGTCAAATCAAAAAAAAGATAAAGATATGGAAAACACTGATCTCCAAAACATGCAGCAAAAACAGTCAGCCCGGAATATGGAAAATATGCTTAACCGCCTTGAGGATAAACCTGGTAAGGCAATGATACCTGTGTTAGAAAAAAAGTATATTGAAAAAGATTGGTAAAATATGAATTTGAAAAAAATTCCTCTAATTATAATAGTGCTCTTTATTTCAATGCCTGGGCTTTGCTCTGGTTTTGAAGTTACAGCACATGTGGATAAATCCAGGATTTCGCAGGATGATTCTATTCTTTTTAAAGTAGAGGTCAATGGAGGCACGGCAGATCTTGATATCTCCGTGATTCAGGATTTCAAGGTAATCTCAAGGGGAACTTCTTCAAGCTTAAATTATATTAATGGTAAATCCGAAAGAAAAGCAAGCTATCGATATATTCTTCTTCCTCTGTCAAAAGGCAGGCTGAAAATTCCTGCAATAAAGATCACAAGAAGAGGGCAGACTGCTTTTACAAAGGAGATAATCATCAATGTGGCAGATCAGGTGGTGGAGCCCGCCAAAGTAAAAGCACTGTTTGCCAGAGCTTTTGTGCCAAAAAATCAGTTTTTTACAGGAGAGCAGATAGTTTTTACTTTGCAGTTTTTTACTTCAAGGAGATTATCCGGAGTAGGATTTGAAAAACCGCTTGAATTTAAGGGTTTTTCATCAAAGCCATTTGAAGAGGAAAAAACTTATACCCAGAATATAAACGGTGTTCGTTTTAATGTAACTCAGGTGAATTATATCCTTACTCCTTCAAATCCGGGAATATTTACTGTAAGCCCGGCTGTTTTGATTGCAAGGGTGGTTGTAAGGTCAAAATTCAATGATTCGTTTTTTCTGTCAGATGGGTCAAAACCTGTAAGGGTTGTTTCCAATCCTGTTGAAATAGAGATTATGCCGCTGCCTCAATATCATGGTGATGGTAAATTTTCAGGTTTGGTGGGAAATTTTGATATCATATCAAATATGGATCAAACAAATCTTAACGCAGGTGAATCAGCCACGCTTACCATTAAAATTTCAGGAACAGGAAATATTATGGATGCAAGCCTGCCAAAAATAAATTTTGACGATCTTTACAAAGATGCATTTAAAATATATGACGACAACCCGGTTGAAACCATTGAACTGACCCAGCATGGATACAGAGGTTTTAAAATATTTAAAAAAGCCATTGTGCCGGTCAATGCGGGAAAATATACAATCAAACCTGTTACTTTGATCTATTTTGATGTTGATAAAAAAGGTTTTAAATCTGTTTCAACTGAACCTCTATCACTTGATGTTACACCCTCTGAAAAAACAGATCTTGCAGTAAAACCATTAAATCTTAGAAAAGAGAAATCAATTGTTAAAAAAGAGGTTTCCCTTGTTAACAGGGATATCCTGGAGATAAAAGAGGGGCTGAAGGTGCTGGAAGATTATAATGAAATAAACCCTCTTTTGTTTGTAATTCTTTTATCAATCCCGGCAGTTGTCTTTTCAGGAATAAAGATTTTTACTGTTGTCTGGAAAAAGGAGTTATCCATCGAAAAACAGATGGAGGAGAAGGCAAAGTTTCATTTAAAGCAAGCTGGAAAACTCAACAGCCAAGGTAAAGATTTTTTAAGCCATCTCTATTCAAGCCTGGTCTCTTCAATTTTGGCAAAAGGAGAAAAGAGAGGTGAAACAGTTACGTTAAAGGAAGCCCAGGTGATATTAGAGGATGCAGGTGTTAATGATAAAACAGCAGGTGAGATTACCACTTTGCTTGAAAGTATCGAATCCGTCCGTTTTGGCGGAAAAATATTAGACGAAAACAGGGCAAAGGATCTTTTATCAAAAACAAAACAGTTAATAAAAATGCTTTGTATTACATTGATCTGTTTTGGAGTGTTTACTTTTGTGCCTCAAAAGGCAGTGGCAGATAGCACTGAAACGTTTATAGATGCGCTTAAAGATTATAAGGCAGGAGATTTTAAGCAGTCAGCCAGAAAGTTTGAAACAATAGCACAAAAAAATATTAAAAATCCCTATCTTTATTATAATATTGGCAATGCATATCTTAAAGCCAAAGATACAGGACATGCAATTTTATGGTATGAAAGAGCAAAAATATTGGCACCCGGTGACCCTGATTTGAATTACAACCTTGAATATGCCAACAGCCTTGTAAGAGACAAAAAAGAAGACTCAATAAAGATTATGGAGATACTTTTTTTCTGGGACAGTCTGATCCCTGTAAAAACAGTTCAAATTACTGCTGTTTTCTTTTCATCTATTTTTTTTACCTGGGCAGCCATTCAGGCAGTAAGAAGAAAAAAGGTCTTCTCAGGATTTGGAATTATGTTTTTCTCCATATTTATTTTAACTGCAGCCATGGTTTTTGTTAATTATTATAAACAGTCTGTCAGACTAAATGCTGTCATTGTAACAAAGGAAGCTGTAATTCGTTCAGGAATGGCTGACACCTCGACAAAATTGTTCTCCCTCCATGCAGGCACAAAAATAAGGGTTGTAGAACGAAGAGATGGCTATCTGAAAATCAAATTTTCCAAGGGTAAAATCGGCTGGATAAAAACAGGCCAGGCTGTTATTATCTGATTAATGATGGATTCTTTGCTCGTGGGTGTAAATATTAAAGCGGTTGCTCCTTGCAAATCCGATCATGGTTAATCCCGCCTCATTGGCAAGTTTTACAGCAGAAAGAGTAGGTGCTGCATTGGAAATAACAATGGGAATACCTGTCTTAATTATTTTGCCTATGATTTCTAAGGACATTCTGCAGCTTAAGGTCGCAATCTTGTTTTGTGTATCAATGCCATTTAAAAGAGTATCTCCTGCAAGTTTATCAAGGGCGTTGCAAATGCTATCTATATTCCTCTCATTTGATAGTGCAATTTGGCCTATCAGTCAAATAAAAACAAACAGGTATTTTGCAATTATAGTAAATATCCAGTTAAAATAAAAATGAATTTGCATTGAGCAATTTTATAAGATAGTGTTGGCAGGTTAAATGCTGAAAATAGAAATTTAAAATGTGCTGATAAAATGATGAAAAACCACGGCAAAAAACTTCAATGGCTGCTGAATCCAAACTGGCAGGGAATTTACCAGAACACTCCTGTGCTGCTGCTTGCACTGATTATTGGCGTGCTGGGCGGCTATGGAGCTGTTTTGTTTCGCTTTATCATAAAAGGGGTTCAGTTTGCTTTTTATCAGCACTCTGTGGATTTCCTGGAATTTGAACAAATGATCCCATGGTATATTATTGTTGGGATTCCTGCTCTTGGAGGGCTGATTGTCGGGGTGCTTATCCGCCTTGGTGCCCGGGAGGCAAAAGGGCATGGAGTGCCTGAAGTTATGGAAGCTGTGGCACTTCGAGACGGTTATATTCGTAAAAGAGTAGCCATAGTAAAAATTATGGCTTCTGCCATCAGTATTGGTTCAGGTGGTTCAGTAGGGCGGGAAGGACCCATTGTTCAGATAGGGTCAAGTATCGGCTCCACTGTGGGGCAGTGGTTCAAAGTTCCTCGCAAACATCAAAAAACTCTGGTGGGGTGTGGAGCAGCAGCCGGTATTGCGGCTACTTTTAACGCACCCATTGCCGGTGTACTTTTCGCTTTGGAGATACTGCTCGGAGAATTTGGAGTCAGTGCTTTTTCACCTGTTGTCATATCTTCTGTTATGGCTACCACAATATCCCGTCATTATTTTGGAGATTTTCCAGCTTTTATAATTCCAGCACATGAAATTCAAAGTCTGTGGGAATTTTTGATTTATCCATTTTTGGGACTGCTGTGTGGATTAGTGTCTGTTGCATTTGTTTATATATTGTATAAGTCTGAAGATATCTTTGATGATTACGTGAAAATTCCGGATTTTATAAAGCCTGCTCTGGGTGGATTCCTGCTTGGTCTTATTCTGCTGAAGTTCCCCCATGTTTTTGGTGTGGGTTATGGTGGGATCAATCTGGCTTTGACAAACCAGTTGCCAACACTTATGCTGCTGGCATTGTGTGTAGTAAAAATTCTGGCAACTTCCATTACAATAGGAAGCGGAGGTTCGGGAGGTGTTTTTGCGCCTTCTCTGTTTATTGGTGCCATGACTGGCGGATTTTTTGGTTCGTGTGCTGGAATGCTGTTTCCAAATATAGTTGCCAATCCGGGAACCTATGCTCTGGTAGCAATGGGAGCTCTGGTGGCTGGAACTACACACGCGCCTATAACTGCAATCTTAATCATTTTTGAGTTGACCGGGGATTATAAAATAATTCTGCCCTTAATGGTCTGTTGTATTATCAGCACACTGCTGGCAATCGCAATTAAACGCGGCTCCATCTATACTATTAAGCTGAGGAGAAGAGGAGTTGATCTGTCAGGAGGAATGGAACAAAATATTTTGCAGCAGTTGAAAGTCAAAAATCATATGAGCAGTATATTAAGCACTATTAATGAAGGTGCTACACTTAATCTCATAATGGAGATGTTTAAAAAAACCAATGTTTCATATCTTCATATGGTTGATGCAAACGGACACCTGACTGGTATTATCTCTTTCAGGGATATCCGTCCTATTCTTGATGAAGAGATTCCTCCATCTTTAATTATTGCCAGGGATATTGCAACTCTGGAAGTCAAAACCATTACTCCGGAAGATTCTATCCAGGTAGCCTTGCGCTTAATGAGCAGCAAAGGTATTTCCCAGCTTCCGGTAATCAAAGATAAAGAGAGCCGTATTCTCGTTGGCTGCCTGCGGGAAAAAAATGTTATCTCAGCTTACGACAATGAAGTTAGTCAGCGTGAAATGCAATAATTGAAATCCTTGGAACTCTTTTTTATCGCACTACAGTTTATCAATAACAAAGATAATTTTACGCACATTTGGAAATGGCCATCTGCCTTGAGCTTACACGGGTCTTTTCCAATAGTTTGAAAACCTGTTCTGGCATGCCGTATGGAAGATCTATAAAGGAAAAATTCTGGTTGATGTCAATGTTTCCAATGTATTTACTCTCAAGGCCTGCTTCATTGGCAATGGCTCCCACAATATTTCTAGGGAGTGCACCGTGACAGCGGCCAACTTCAATGCGGTACCGTTCCATGCCTTTTTCTAAAGGTATGATATTGGATTTTATGGGTTGGTTTTTTTTCTTCTCTCTATGGCTTAAATTTTTCTTTTTAAACTCTTGGTGTTTAAATCTGGAATTTCTATGCTCAAGAGTTCCATTATTAAAAGTTCTACGATCAGATTTTGTATGTACCAGATTTTGATTTTTCGGCAGTAAAAAAGGAGTCTCTCCATGGTTCAGTTTTGCAAGGGATGCCGCAACCTGTGCCATGGGAATATCTTTATCCCTTGCATAGGTTTCAATTAAATCCTGGAAAAAACTTAAATCTTTAGATGCTATGGTTTCGGTAATGGCCTGGTTAAAATCTGAAACCCGTTTTTTATTAATTTCACTGTTGGATGGGAGATGGAACTCCTTGATTTTTTGTTTTGTAGCTCTTTCAATATTCTTGAGCATCCAGCGTTCATTTCTGCTTAAGAAAAGAATGGCTTCTCCTGTACGGCCGGCTCTGCCTGTCCTGCCGATTCTGTGTATATATGGGTCCACCTTGGGAGGCATATCATAATTGATTACATGGGAGATCCTATCCACATCCAGGCCTCTTGCAGCCACATCTGTGGCCACCAGTATATCAATATACCCATTTTTCAGGCGGTTGATGGTTCGCTCTCTTGCACTCTGGGCAAGGTCACCATTCAGGGCTTCTGCTTTAAACCCTTTGTTCTCCAATGCTTTTGCCACTTCAAGTGTGGCAGTTTTTGTTTTGGTAAATACTATTACCCCATCAAAGGTAACAGCTTCCATAATGCGAATCAAAGCCTTGATTTTTTTAACACCTTGGATCATCCAGTATTGCTGGTTGATGGTTTCAAGCTCTTTTTTGTCTGATTTAACAATGATCTCTTTTGGCGAGGTCAGATATTTTTGAGCAATCTTTCGTATGGGTTTTGGCATGGTTGCTGAAAAAAGAGCTATCTGTGAATCATCCGGAGTTTTGTCAAGAATCCATTCCACATCATCAATAAAACCCATGTGAAGCATTTCATCGGCTTCATCAAGTATGACACAGAAAAGGTCAGCAAAGGAGACAGTTTTTCTTCGCATATGATCCATGAGCCGTCCCGGAGTTCCAACTATTACATGTACACCTCTTTTAAGCTGGTTTAGCTGGGTTCCATAGCTTTGTCCTCCGTATATGGACAGTACATTCAGTCCTTTCATGCCTGCGCCATAAGTCTTAAAAGATTCAGCCACCTGGATGGCAAGTTCCCTGGTGGGTGTTAATATCAATACCTGGGGATGTCTCTTCTTAAGATTAATCCGTGACAAAAGGGGCAAGGCAAAGGCTGCTGTTTTGCCAGTGCCTGTTCTGGCCTGGCCTATCATGTCCTTTCCTTCTATTATATGTGGTATGGTTATGGCCTGGATCTGTGTCGGAGTTTTATAGCCTGCATTTTGCACTGCGTTTAATACAACAGGACTGAGGTTCATTTCATCAAATCCTGTCAAAGGTAAAGTTTTCTGGGACATATTATGGGGGGTTCCTTAAAATAAAAAAAAGCCGGGATCTTTTAAGATCACCGACAAGAAGAATCAAAAAAATAAGTATATATGAATTTATTGAATTGTGCAAGATATATTTTTCAATAGCAGTTCAAATGAAGTTATACAGCGTGAAATGCAATAAAGAGTAAATGTTATCTGTTTTTGATTTGTCTGATTTCCAAATCACAATTATTGACAATTAGACGGCCATCCATAAAAAGGGCATCTACGCATTTCCCAATGATGTTGGAATTTTCAAAAGGATTTCCATTTACAATGGCGAGATCCGCAATCTTGCCAGTTTGGATGGAACCAAATTGATCGTCAATACCCATGGACCTGGCACTGTTAATTGTTGCCGTCTGAACCGCATTGACACAATCAAATTTTTTACTGGTTGAGTCATCATTCATGAAAAGATCAAAAATGAAAAACTCATGGGCAATCATGGCAGGAGTACAGGCTTGAATTCCTCCATCATTTCCACAGGCCATGGTTACACCCTGGTTTACAAGCATTTTCGTGTTTTTGATTCCATAATGTGCCAAAGAGGTATAGTGTGCCAGTAATTTTGACAGGTTCAAAATGCCGAACATATTATATCTGCCCCTGTTCGCTTTTTTAAAACCGGCTATGACATGTTCTTTCAGTTCAGGTATCCAAAAATTTTCAGCCAGGTCGCAAAATGTTTTATTTCTGAATTCATAAAGCTTTTCCAGATTTGGATCATTGTAAAACAGATCTCCCTTTATCTTCCAGCTCATGTCATAACCCACTGACAGGGTTGGTTCGATAATGCAGTCAGAATTCAGACAGGCATCAACATCCTCTTGTGTCAGATCACAGTCCCGGGCCATGTGGGCCAGGGATGAGAATCCAACTTTTATTGCTCTTCTAAAAGTATCCACTGATACAGCATGGATAGTAGTCTGAACTCCCCTGCGCTTTGCCTGATCAGTGATTGCCTGCAATTGTTCCATGGGCATTGTCATTGGATTTGCATTGATAAGACTCTTTTCTAATGATTCTCCAACCTTGATAAGATCTGCTCCTCTCTCATCAATAGCCCTGTCCACAGAATTGCGAACCTGCTGTTCACTTGCTTTGGGAGAGAATACAACCACACCTGAATTAATATTTTCATACTCGATATTCCCAAGCCCCAGAGCCTTTAACAGGTGCTTTTTCATTCCCTTAGGCCTGTGTGAAAGATAACCTCCCAGAGGACCAACAACGACAGCCTGTAAAATTCGTGGTCCCGGTATTTCCATGTTTTGAATACTTTTTTTTAATTGACGGTTGGGCACTAAATCATCTGAATAAGCATCCCGGATATTGGTGATGCCTCTTGCCAGGCAATCAGCCATGTTTTTTTTAACTTGCAGCTCATGATATTTTTTTTTATCTTTAACTGTTTTAAAATTTGCAAACAGAGTCGGATTTACCATTTGAATATGACAATGAACATTGAAAAATCCAGGCAGCACGGTTCTTCCTTGCAAATCAATGGAAAAAGCAGGTTTAATGTCTGATGTTTCATGTCTTAAATCAGGCATGGATAAGATTTTACCACTCTTGATAAAAACACTTATATTCTGATCAAAGAAATAGCCATTAATCACATCCACAAATCTTGCATTTTTAAGTTCTATTACATCATTGCTGCCCGGTTGGTGATCTTTGACAAAGTTTATTTTAGATATATTCCCCATTTAAGGCTCCTTGGTTTTTTGACCCAAAATTCCATATTTATCGGGTGCTGTTACAGTTGAGTTTATACCTGCAAGCATGATTATGGCAGAGGATATTCTAATCAGTATCAGGGTGTTATGCATTTTTTGTTTTCAGCCTGAACTCAGGACTCAATGGCACCACCTCATGTGAAGCCTGTTCCAGCTGTGCAGGTGAAACAGTGATCTGCTGTTGCAATTAAAGAGCCAGGTCGGGGCAGGGCATTTTCCTCAGAGATGTGGGTTTTTTCTCCTCCCAAAGGAAGCTTGTTTGCCAGATTAAAATCACAATCATGTAAATAACCGTTCCATGCTATGGAAACAAGATTCCTGCACATAAGGTTTTGTACAGCACATGGATTAAAGTTTCCAGTGAGCTTTTCCATGTAGTTGTCAAAATTGCCGGTTTTTTTAAGCCATGCTTTAAAACGACCAAGGGGTACATTTGCAAAACTATATAGATTGTCAAATTGAATTCCCCATTTATTATCAAGTATTGTACGGAACCTTTTTTCAACCTGTTCCTGGGCAGAAGGCATAAATGCACCGGTTGGATTTGACACAAGATTCAATTCAAGACCGCTGTTTTTAACATCTCCATAGCCAAGACTGTTAAGTATTTTAAGGGTCTCTATGCTTTGCTGGAAAATATTATCGCCCCTTTGAGAATTAGTCTGAACTTCATTGATGGATGGAAAAGAGGCAATAATAGTAACGTTGTTTCTCTTTATTGTGCTGATAAGTTTTGTCTGTTCTGCTTTGTTGATGGCAATCAAATTTGAACGGATTATGATTTGAGAACATAGCGGGGTAAGATTTTCAATGAGCATCTCAATATTTGGATTCATTTCCGGAGCACCGCCTGTTATATCAATTGTGTTAAATTGATATCTTTGAGCATACTTTATGACTTGTTGAGCCGTTTTTTCTGTCATGTTCTCTTTTCTGTCTGGACCTGCTGTTAAATGGCAGTGGCGGCACGAAAGGTTACAAAGATATCCCACATTAATTTGACAGGTAGTTGTCTTTTCACGTTTCAGAACAAGCTTGTTTTCCATTAAAGCTTTATCAAAAGAGCTGGCATAGTTTTCTGAATCGTCTGATAATATATTTTCTGACACAATATCTTTTGACATGGCTTACCCCATGGAGAGCTTATCATTGATATTTCTCATCTGTACACCATGAACCAGGGAAGCCCCACCTCGAATGGCTGTGGCAACATGGACAGCTTCTGTCATTTCACCTGAATTGGAACCTTTTTCAAGGCAGGTCTGAGTGTAGGCATCAATGCAGTAAGGACACTGTATTGCATGGGCTACTGCCAGTGCAATCAGGGATTTTTCCCGTTCAGTAAGTTCACCTTCTGCAAAAACTTCTCCATAGTATTCAAAGAATTTTTTTGCAAGTTTTGGTGCATCTTTGCCAATCTCTCCAAATTTTAAAAGATCCTGCGGGTTGTAGTATGTCTCCATTGTATTTCTCCTTTTTCATTCTCTCATCCCTGTATTATGCTTTTAACCAAGTCTAATGTTTGTTGATATATTTTTACCCTTTTTAGTCTTTACTAATATCAAAACCTTACATGGATGGCTAAAAATTAAAATATACTACAGTGTGAAAGAGGTCAAGTATTTGGCACAGGCTGCGGAATTTTGTGATAATTTTATATTGGATGCTGTTGGTATGCCTTGAGAATTTGGTCTTTTAAAAAAACAGCGGATTCCTGCCTGTATTGTCTGATATTATCTACGATAGTGTTGCTTTCAATATCTTCTAAGGTATCACTGACATATTTAAATATGTAACAGGGGATTTGAAATTTTTTACAGGTCTGAACTATTGATGCTCCCTCCATATCCACAAGTTCTCCACCATATACTGCTACTTTTTTTCTCTCCTCAATACTGACTGCAGCCTTGTCCGACGTTGAAAGTATGGCACACTTGAAACCCTCCATGACTGATGGGTTGTGAATAGATGGTTTGCTGCTCTTAAAATCCAACCTGTCATGTTCAATGATTTTATTGATCTGATACATCTCTCCTTTGTTCTTAGACATGGTAAGAGCGCCGGCAGCCCCGATATTGAAAACTGTATCAGGCCTGTATTTTGTGCAGCAGTAAGCTGTTGCCATTGCAGCATTGGCTTTTCCTACTCCACAAATCACAAGCAGCAGTTTCTCTTTTTTAAAAACAAGAAAAGGCTTTTTACTGACAGGTTCAAAAGACATCTGAGAAACAAAGGGCTTTGCCTCAAGCATTGTAGCCATAATTATCGCTGTTAAAGAATCTTTTTCCATCTTGCCATCTCTTCAAGGGTTTCAATTGCCTGCCTGCCTTTTTTTCCCAAAGAGAGAGTAAAATCATTTACATAGAGATTTATATGATCTTCAATTACTCTCTCATCAAGCTCCTGGGCATGAGCTTTAATAAATTGAGATGATGCATCTTTGTTGTTAAAGGCAAAGTTAACAGAATTTTGTATAATGGATTCAATATTTTCTTTTTGATTCATCAAACGTTTGTCTTTTCGCAGAGCAATGCATCCAAGGGGTATGGGATGTCCGGTCTCCTGTTCCCACCACAAACCCAGGTCAATAATTTTTTTTAAGCCAAAATTTTTGTAAACAAACCTGCTTTCATGGATAATAAGTCCGGCATCAAACTCTCCTGATTCCACTCCTGCAAGTATGTTGTCAAATCTGGTAATAACACAGTTTTTTATTTCCGGGTTCCATAGTTTCAACAAAAGATTTGCAGTTGTCAATTCGCCGGGAATTGCAATTTTTGCAGTTTTAAGGTCAATACCAGGATTTTTACATATTAACAACGGGCCGCAGCCAAAGCCAAGCGCTGAACCTGCATCAAGGATTTCATAATATTTTTTAAGCTTTAAATATGCAAAAAAGGACAATTTTGTTACATGAAAGGTTTTTAAAACAGCCTTTTTATTAAGCGCTTCAATATCATCCATATGATGTCTGAAATCAAGGTCACCTCTGTCAACCAGCCCATGAAGCATGGCATGAAAGATAAATGTATCATTGGGGCATGGTGAAAATGCCATATCAATCATTTTATCTGCCAATTTCAGGTCTCCTGCCCTTTAGATATTGGTCGATACAAAGAATCCCGCTGAACAGGAATTTTCCCTGTATTTTTTATAATCTCAGCAAGCTGTGCCTGGTTCGTGGTTGTTTTAATTCCAGTAGCTTTAACAACAACTTCCTCGGTGAGAATACCTCCCATATCATTTGCTCCCATTGCAAGTGCAATCTGCGCAAGCTTTAATCCTTCTGTGAGCCACCCGGCCTGGAAATGAGTAATATTATCAAGGAAGATTCTTGAGATTGCAAGAATTTTAAGATATTCCATACCCGTGGCCGGCTGTATATGATCCATGGAAGTACCCCCGGGTGAAAAAGACCATGGAATAAATGCCTGGATGTTACCCGCAATATCCTGAACATCCCTGATTATTTTAAGATGCCTTATTTTTTCTTCATTGGTTTCACCCATGCCGTAAGTCATGGTTGCAGAAGATTTCATATCGTTTTTTGCTAGGGAAAATATAACCTCTTTCCACTTTTTTACACTGGCTTTTCTGGGACTGATTTTTTTTCTGATTCTTTCCACCAGAAGATCTGAAGCCCCTGGCATGGAGTCTAAACCAGCTTTTTTAAATTCTTTAACAATTTCATCTATGGAAATGGATTCTTTTTTTGCAATATGGACAACTTCTGAAGGAGAAAATGAGTGAAGCCATATTTCCGGAAATCTTTTTTTTACAGATGCGATCATATCTGTATAATATTTTAATCCATAATCAGGATGGAGCCCGCCCTGGAGCATAACCTGGGTTCCTCCGGTTTTTACAAGCTCTTCAATTTTTTTGAAAATATCTTCAAGGGGCATTTCATAGGGTTCTATATGGTTGGCTCTTGCATGGAAAGCACAAAAAGAGCAGCAGGCATCACATATATTGGTAAAATTTATAATTCTGTCAATTATAAATCCGACTTCCTGTGTCGGTTTTATGGCTTTTCGCCGCATGTCAGCGGCCTTGCCCAGTTCAATAATATCCCATGAAAAAAGGTCAAGAGCCTCTTTCTCATCTATCCGTTCACGGTTGTATATTTTATGTGAAAGCTTTTTTTTATCCATTTAATTATCTGCATCAAAGAAGGTCAGGTTGCGGGTTGCTTTAATCAAATTCAAGTCTGCCCCTTCAGCATAATAAAACATCAAAGCTTTTTTCAGCTCATCTGTAAATTCAAACTTTAGAACGTTATAATAGTTGTTAATGTCATATATCACATCAGGATATTTTTTAGCTGCCTTGGCAATTATTATCTCTTTTTCATTTTTAAGACATTCAAGGGATTTTTCATAGGATGATATGATTAACTGGATTTTTGAATAGTATTTTTCAATAATGGCTTTTTTTACGACAAATACTGCAAACACGACAGGATGGCCGGTTTTTCTAAGCCATAGATCACCAAGGTCATATGTATATGTGGGAGGTACCGAGGTTTTAAGCATTGCATCATTGCCGATAAGAAGAGCCGCATCAAAGTCATTTAGTTTTGGTCTCGGGCCTGTGGTGTGGTAAACCGGCCGGGCATTGTAATATTTTTTTAGCAGGATTTTCAGCAGAACAGCAGAGGTGTGTGATGCATTAGTTACTCCTACTCTTTTTTTATCAAGCTCTTCAATGGGAATATTTGAAGCAAGGGTGACAGAACCAACATACCCAATTGAACTTAAACAAAATTGTGGAAGTACCAGGATGTCTTCGTGGATATCAGCACAGGTTGCCGAAGATATCGGGCTCATGTCAAGATCACCGTTTGAAAGCATCTGGTTCAAAGTCCCTGGATAGCCAGGAACAATTGTGATCCCTTCTAACTGCTTTTTTTCAAACATATGATAATAAAATGGATAGCAGTTTATAAAGTCAATATATCCAAGTTTCATCTGCCAGGCCTCTTTGTTTGATTATAGGATGCAGTGGTGCGTTCAGGAACAAATCCCGCAGTTGTTATCAGCCTTTTAAGAAATTGTTCTGTACCATAATCCGGAGTTTTTGCCCCTGCTGCATGAACAACTTTTTCATTATGATAGGTAGCTCCGATATCATCGACTCCGAATTTCTGGAGGACCTGTGCCATTTTGTCTCCAACGTACATCCACAGCGCTTTTATATGTGGTATGTTTGAAAGAAAAATCCTGGCTGTTGCATAAATTCTTATGTCGTCAAATCCTGTGGTTGATCTGCGTGTAGTGATCTGTGTGTTTTCGCTGTGAAACTGCAGAGGAACAAATGTTTTAAATCCATTGGTTTTATCCTGCAGGTTCCTTAATTTTTGCATATGATCGGCAATATCTTCAATGGATTCTTTGTGGTTATAAAGCATTGTTGCATTTGTTTTAAGCCCCATATTATGAGCAAGATACATAACTTCAAGCCACTGCTCCCCTGATATTTTTTTCGGGGCTATGATCTTTCGTACATCAGGAGCAAAAATTTCAGCACCACCTCCTGGAAGAGTGTCTAAACCTGCCTTTATCAATCTTTTGAAAACATCCTCTATGGAGATTGAATTTTTCTGTGCAAAATAGTAATATTCCACAGCGGTAAAGGCTACAATATTAATATCAGGTTTTATCTCTTTTATGGTTTTGAGCATCTCCTCGAAATATTCAAGTTTGAGCTCGGGATGAAGGCCGCCTACTATATGAATTTCATCAATTCCAAAGTCAACAGCTTCTCTCACCTTTTTTTTAATCTCTTCAATGGAAAAAAGGTATGCTTTTTTGTCTTCCTTATCACAGGAAAAAGCGCACAAGGGACATCGCAGTTCACATATATTGGTGTAGTTCAGGTTCATGTTTACACCATAGAATGTTTTATTTTTGTGCAGTCTTGTCCTTATAAAATCAGCAATGGTTCCAAGCTCGAGAATATCGTTTGTATTGAGCATATATACTGCATCATCAAAGTCTACCAGTGTGTTTGAATATACCTTTTGTGCTATAATTTTAAGACGTTTGTCTGTTATGTTGTTTGGGAATTTCATTTTAAAGCTTTTTTTGAATTGATTGTTATAAATAGCTCTGCCAGGTATCCAGCAGAGTTCCGAAAAAAAGTGCAGGAGAAATAAACATGTTTGCCTGGAACATTTTTATAATGGATTCATTCATATCTTTCTGCCTTGCAAGAATCTGCTGATATGAAAAAAGTATTGCAATAACAGTAACAGCAATCCAGTAGATTATACCCATATCAGATAAAAATCCGGCAAGTACTATTGCCGCTGTTGACAGACCATAGCACATTAGAGACCATAAAAGAGCTTTTTGTTTTCCAACCCTTACAGGCAGGGAGTGCAGATTCTCTTTTTTATCAAATTCAATATCCTGAAACGCATATACAATATCAAGCCCTGCAATCCAGGAGAGAATAATAAATCCAAGTATAAAAGGCATTACGCTGAATTCTCCTGTTACTGCAAGATAACCGCCCATGGGAGCGGCAGCTTCAACAAGACCGAGATAAAAATGAGATGAAGAGGAAAACCGTTTGAAAAAAGAGTATGTCAGCAAAAGAAAAACAGCAAGAAAAGAGAGCTTAAAGCAGAGATCGTTAAGCATATATGAGGAAAAAATTAAAATAAGAGAAGAGATCGCAGCCACTATCCAGACCGTTGAAGGCTCAAGTTCTCCTGCAGGAATGATTCTGTCCTTTGTCCTGGGATTTTTACCATCTATGGAAGCATCTATCACTCTGTTAAAGGACATGCCCGCAGTTCTTGCCGAAACAAGTGCGATTATCACCCATATCCATATAGCAAAACTGCCTCCTCCGGCAAAAAGAACACCAATCAGAGCAAAGGGCAGGGCAAAAAGGGTCTGTCTTACCATTATCAGTCTTGATATTAATGAGGAAAAAGTTTTAAAATCCATACTCTTTCCATCTTTTATTAACCATATTAATTATATCTTCGGGCATGAATATCTCTTCCGGCCATTCACGCCCCATTCCCTCTTCCTTTGTTTTTCTCGTGGCATCCAACCCCATTTTCCCTCCAAAATTCGGATATGGAGCTGAATGGTCAAGTGCGTCAAGGGGGCCCTCGGACAATAGAAGATCTCTTCTTGGATCAACATTGCTCAATAACTTCCAAACAACCATGGAAGAATCCCGCAGATCTATATCTTTATCAAAAACAGCAATAAATTTTGTTGAGGACATCTGTCCTAATCCCCACAGGGCATTGATTACTTTTTTTGCCTGTCCGGGATGTTTTTTATCAATTGAAACCAGGGCGCAGTTATGAAACACACCTTCCATTGGAAGTTCAAGATCAACAATTTCAGGTACAACCATCTTCAGCATGGGCAGAAAGATCCGTTCAGTTGCTTTTGCCATATAACAATCTTCCATGGGCGGTTTGCCCACAATGGTTGTAGGATATACAGCATTTTTTCTGCAGGTAATGCAGGTTACATGAAATACCGGATAAAGATCTGCCGGGGAGTAAAAGCCTGTATGGTCTCCAAACGGGCCTTCAATTCTCTCTTCTTCAGGATCAACAAAACCTTCTATAATAAAATCAGATTCAGCAGGAACGTAAAGGTCAAGAGTCTTAGTTTTTGTGAGCTCAATGCCTTTATTATTTAAAAAACCTGCAAACATAAATTCCCCAATATCAGGCGGCAGAGGAGCACTTGAAGCATAAGTTACAGCAGGAGCTCCTCCAAGGGCAACAGCAACTTCCATTCGTTTCCCGAGATTTCTGTATTTATCATAATGCCTTGATCCATCCTTATTATACTGCCAGTGCATTCCCGTTGTTGCAGAATCATATTTATGCATTCTGTACATGCCGATATTCTGGATTTCACTGTCAGGATCTTTTGTAATAACAATGGGAAGGGTTATAAAAGGCCCTCCGTCATCTGGCCAGCATGTGAGAATCGGAAGAAGGTCAAGAAGTTCACTCTCTTTGTCATGGATCACTTCCTGGCATGGAGCATTTTTTACTTTTTTGGGCAAAATATCGGCAATCTCTTTTAGAGTGAAAAGAGTTTTAATTTTCTCAGTAAAACTGCCGGGAGGTTTCATTTTAAAATAAGATTCAATTTTTTTGCTAATTTCATCAAAAGAGTTGCAGTTTAAAGCCATCTGCATTCGTTTATAACTTCCAAATGCATTGATTAAAAGAGGATATTGCGAACCTTTTACATTTTCAAATAAAAGAGCCGGCCCATACTCTTTTGAGACTCTGTCAGCGATCTGTGTAATCTCAAGATTGGGATCAACCTCTTTTGTTATCCTTTTAAGCTCACCAATTGCCTCAAGTTCTTTGATGAACTGCTGCTGATTTTTAAATATCATAACACCCATAATAATATTGATTAAAAGTTGTTGTTAATACAAAAAAATAGACTATTTTGTCAAGAAATTTACTTGAGTTTAAGCTACAAATAGAGATTAAAAGTAAAGAAGGGATTTCCCGCATAAAAACAGATCAATAAAGAATTTTTCAATTATAATAATCAAATAGTTTTGATATTATATTGCAAAAATTTGGAGTCATCAGACATCAAGACAAGGTGGTTGGTAAGGGCTTGAACAAGTATCATACGATCAAATGGATCTTTATGAATCAATGGCAGTTTTCCCAGAGCCATGGCATGAGTTCCTGAAAAATCTAAAATATCTATCTGCATTTTTTTGGCCATTTCAAGCGGGTCAAACTCAATATTAATTTTACCAATTGCTGATTTGATCATGAGTTCTGCAATACTCATAGCACTTAAAAACACCTCATTTGCAGGCGATTCCAGTTCATAATATCTTGTTTCATTGAGTTTTTCAGGGCATGATAACATCCATAAAAAAATATGAGTATCAATTAATATTTTCAAGGTTTGTCACCATAAAACATTGCATTGATTTCTTCATTCTCATCCATGAAATCATCAGGGATGTCAATTTGCCCTGCAAGCAAACCCAGTTTACGTTTTTTTTGTGGTTTATGGATTACCATTTTAACAAGGGGTAAATTATTTTTTGCAATTATCACCTCTTTGCCGTGATACGCCATATCTACAAGTTTTGAAAGATTTGCTTTAGCCTTGGATATGTTTATAATCATTATACACCTTTATCTTAATTGGTTGTTATTGACCAATTATACCTATTCAGGTCAAGTTGGTCAATATTTAAATGAAGGCTATTTAAATTAAAATTTGATGATTTTAATACAGGTGGAGTTACTTTAGAAAATCAGCAGATACAACCATATGAACCATGATTTTTTTAATCATTGACATTGATTCTCTCAGGCTGGTAAACTGTTTCACATCTAAATTATTAAATAAGATGCTGCTTGTTGTTTTGATTAAATGGAATTTGAACCATTCAAAAATTTTTAACAAGGAGGGTGTTATGGCAATTTGTGTAATTATCAAACGAACCGTATCTGATAAAAATGTAGCTGATCAATTAGCTCCTTTGATTGTACAATTAAGATCCCAGGCAACTACACAGCCCGGCTATGTTACAAGTCAGGCATTTTCATGTCTGGACTGCCAGGGTGAATATCTGGTTGTAAGCACCTGGAACACTCTTGATGACTGGAACAAATGGATGCACAGAGATGAGCGTCAGATGATCCAGAAACAGATAGAGAAGTTGACAGGTGAAAAAACCGAATATAGATATTTTGAACCCATAGTAGGCGGGATCATACCGGAGTTTAAAGCAACGATTTAATGATTACAAAGCCAAAATGTAAAATCACTGTCATTAAAAGGTCATTAAACCAGGATGTTATTGACACATATATGAAAGAGGATATGAAGGGCGGTGGGCTCTGTTCTTCTCTTAAGGAAGGCGATGAATTTTTAGTCTATTCTGAATTCAGTATGCCTGAAAATTTTTGCCACTGGGCCTGGGCTGATATTAGAAAAGACATTATTGCAATCATCAACAATGTCCAATATTCCTGGTTTAAGCAGAAGGGAATTACAATTTCAGGATGCAGTGACTGGTTCCGGCCCGTGCTTTTTAAAATTGAAAAAATAACTGAATAAGGTTGTTGAACATGCTTTAAGCAATCTCATGATATTTTTCTTAAATCTATTGCTGACCTGTTATCATCCCTATTTGAGTTGTCTGATAAAAAGATTTGGTCTGGATAAAAACAAAAGAGATGTGATTTGAATTTTTCTAAGAAAAAGTCTTTGTTGTCAATAATCTGCGAGCCAAATAGCTGTTTTAAAAAATTAAATTTGGCAATATATTTTTTTACAATCAAAAGATATAGGGGGCTTTGTGATATCTTTTCAAGTTTTCCTGACATCTGGAACCCGAAAATCTGATCAATTTTGTCTGAGTCCTGGAAAATAGAAGCGGCAATAATTTTTTTGTTTTCTGCATATTTTATATGCCTGGAGCTTTTATTGGAAAAAAAATAAAAAGCATTATTATGAAACAGAAAATATACCGGCGATGACCATGGAATATTATTGTTTGAAACAGCAAGCGTCATTACCCTTGTCTCATTAATAAGATGTTGAACCTTATCTTCAATCTCTTTTTTCATTTGACACCATTTTAACCATAATAGTTTTTGCTGTTGAATCATATAATGCATATTTTGATTCTTCAAAATTGTCCCGCGAAAATCCAATGCTTCCCACATTTAAAAGATATTTGCAGTTTACGTCTAATTGTATTGTGCGATTTCTTGTAATTCTCTGTCGTAGCACAATTCTCTCTTTATAGGTGATTAATTTTAATTTATGGGTGTGACCGGTAAAAAATATCCTGGATTTTGTATTGTTAAATAGAGATTTCAGATAATAATCTGTAACATCATATATATAGGTGGTTAATTTATCAGGAGGAGTGCCGTGAACAAAATGGGCATTTTCAAATTTTAAAAAATCAGGAGTATTTTCAAGGTATCGAATGGATCTGGTGGAAAGAACTGCTATATTATCAATAAGGGGCTGCTTAATGTGTTTGGGAAAAAGTTTAAGGTATCTTTTGCTGAACATGGCAAGTTCATGGTTGCCTCTGACAGAGACAACTCTCTTTTCCATTAATAACTTGACGGTCTCTTCGGGTTTGTCTCCATACCCTATAATATCCCCAAGACATATAAATTTATCAATTTGATACTTTTCCATGTCATTGAAAACAGCTGCCATTTTTGAATAGCTTGAGTGAATATCGGAAAAAACAGCTATTTTCATATTTTTATCTTTTTAGATCCAATCAAAGTAATTCCCATGTTTTTTGATTAAGATCTAATTAAAATTAAGTAAACCTTACCCAAAATCAACAATGCTCTCTTCAGGCAAATATCCTTCCACTGGAAGGGGTACCAAAATTTTGAATTCACTTTTTATATACATACTTTATGGCAAAGATTCAAGACCTGTAATGGATTTTGGCCATAAGGCATACTTGTTAAATATCTATATGATGAATAAAATTTCCATCAAATCGTCTAAAATCAATAAAGATTTGTTTTTTGGGTGCAAGAGGTAATTCCTGTGGAAACCTGCAAGCTGCGGATGAAAAAATAACATAAAAATTATTAATATCTTGACAACAATTGAAAGCCCCATGACAGGGACAATTCTTGACTTCAAAATCTCACTAATTTTAGCTGATTTGCCTTGAAAATAATCTCATCAAGGCAATACTCCAACAACACTCTCGGCAATCTCTTTGCTGAGCTTTTCAAGGGCAAGATTCATGGCAGCCACATAAGCTTTATATCCTTCACTATTTGTGGATTCAACAAGGGTAGTTCGTTTTGTTAACAACCGTTTGCTGTCATTTGTATCAACTATTGACCAGACAGCCTCGAGAGTAATCGAACCTGCTGTCTGCCCGTCAAACTGTCTAAAGTCAATATAGAGCTGGTATTCAGGGATAAATGGCCTTTCCCAGGGATAGGCTACTACATTGGGAGTGTTTAGCATGGCTGAGAGGTTATCAACCATGACTGTTGTTATCTGGTCGTTGAATGAATCTGCCCAGCGGTGAAATTCATTAATGTTCAATAAATTTTCTTCCTGGCGCGTGACAATCTGGGGGCCTTCTAAAAATTCCGGCAGAGTAATTGGTCCCACACCAAGGCCCCTGTCTGTCATGGGAGAGTCAGCTGTTAAAGGTGCTTTAACAGGATTAAAGACATAGTACACTGATTTTTGTGAAGTCCCGCCAATACATCCACTAATAATACCTGACAGTAAAATTATCAAAAGAGTGTTTAAATAAAAATATTTTTTAATCATTATTGCTCCTTTCCTTTCCCTTGAATCAAGGATTCAGGATGTCGTTCTAAATAGTCAGTCAATTTTTTTATGGATTGAGCAGTTTTTGTAAATTGAGTCAGTGCCTGCTTTAACTCAAAAATAATGGGGGAGTCTGAAGCAGCAAGCTTTTCGATTTGACCAAGAGTAGCAGTGGTTTGTTCTGATATCGAGTCTATGGCAGGTGGCAGTTTCTGTTCAAATTCAGATGTCAGACGTTGTATATGCTCCATACTCTGGTTAAGAGAAGCTATAGATTTTTTTAGAGAATCAGAATAGATAATTTTATTAATGCCATCTCCTGTAGTTTTGAAACTTTTGCTGGTTTCATCGAAACTGTTAATGGTATCTAATAATGCCGATCCGATATCTTCCACAGGTATTTTCGAAAGATTGGCGAGAAGAGCTGTCACATTGCTGGTTATTTCATCCAAAGATGCCGGGATTGTTGGAAGCTCGATAATATCATCATGCATCACCAGGTGAGCAGGACTGGCTGTTTTAAACATATCTATTGCCACAAACAGACTGCCTGTAATGAGATTTCCGGTTTGCAGCTGGGCACGCAATCCCTTGCCCACCATCTTTTTAAGAGCATTTGCAGGCGCGACATTCTTTTCTATAAATTGTTGAAGGCGTTCAGGCTCAACTTCAATTTTGACAACAATCTTTGTTTCATTTTTCTCCCAATCAGCTTCAAGTCCGATATCCACAACCTGGCCAAAGGGGAATCCTCTGAATTCTACAGGTGCTCCAATTGAAAGACCCCGCACAGAGTTATGAAATTTTAAGAGATAATAGTCTTTAATGGCAAATCTTTGGGCCATGGCATCATCCCGGGAGTCATATAGAGGAAAAACATATCCATCTTCAGCAGGTGAGCCATGCAGACTTTTATCTGGATTGGCAAAGGCCAGGCCGCCAATCATCATGGAGACAAGAGATTCGGTATCAAGGCGTATGCCATCAGCATCAAGAGTCATATCCAGTCCGCTTGCAAACCAGAAACGGGTGGTATCAAAAATATAGCGGTCATAGGGTGCATTAATAAAAATTTTAATATCCAGGTCTCTGTTCTTATCTGAAAACTCATATCCCACCACCTGACCAACATCAATACCTTTAAAATATATTGGAGAGCCATATGTAACAGATCCCAAATGGGGGGCTTTTAGTTGAAAATGCCGCCCCAGAACCTTGGAAGTGACCACAGGCGGTATTTCAAGGCCTTTAAAATTCAGCGTTGCCGCACCTTCACTGCTTGGATCCATTAAAATATAGCTGCCTGAAAGAATAGTGCCAAGGCCGCTGGCTATACCAGCGGAAAATCTGGCGCGCACCACCCAGAAATTTGTTTTTTCAGTAAGATACTTTTTTGCCCCTTTTTCAAGTTCTGCAGTAACTGTGATATTTTTTAAGTCAGAAGCAAGATCTATTGCTGTGACTTCGCCAATGACAACATCTTTATATTTAATTTTAGTTTTATCGGCTTCAAGGCCTTCTGCTGTTTCAAAGGTGATTGTGATTGTCGGACCTTTTTCAGTAACAGCTTTATAGACAAGTCCTGCAGCAATAATAACAGCCACAATTGGAATAAACCAGACAAAGGAGATCCCTTTTTTCTTCTGAATTATGGCATGGGGCAGTGCAGCTGTCCCCCCTTTTTGTTCTTCATTTGTGTTCATTTGATTCCTCCATTGCATCCCAGATTAAGCGTGGGTCAAAACTTTCAGCAGCCAGCATGGTTATTACCACTACTCCTGCAAAATAGGCCGCACCCGGGCCGGCAGTGATATTGGCCAGTGGTCCTAATTGAACAAGAGCCACCAGTATGGTTACAACATATACATCAACCATGGACCACCGCCCCACTATTTCAGTAATATGGTATAGACGGGTTCTGTCTTCCGGGTTTTTCATGGATTTTCTATTAATTGATATTAAAAGATAAAAGAATATTATCATTTTCATTAATGGTACAATAACGCTGGCAACAAAAATAACTATTGCAATATGCCATGATCCTGAGAAAAGAAAATAGATAACACCGCTTAAAATAGTATCTGCCTGTTCATGGCCAAGTGCACCTGTTATAGTAATTGGAAATATATTGGCAGGAAAATAGAGAATAGCTGCTGCAATAAGCAGAGCCCAGGTTCTATTGATACTGTCGGTTTTACGAATATGCAGGGGGGCTTTACAGCGCGGACAGATATAGTGGTGATCCTCAACAGGTAGTCTGCATAATAGTGAACAACTGTGGCACCCCACAAGAGTTGTCTCTTTTTTATTATCTGCCATTTTATTTTCTATCTGGTTAATATCTTCCTTGGTTCTCTCTTTTTTAATGGGGATGCGTTTCCAGATATCTTCCGGGTTCAGGCTTGAAAGAGCTGCGGTTAAAACACAGATTAACAGGAAAAAAGTGAATGAAGCAAGCCCGGGTATTATAACAGCCATTTTATCCAGCTTGATCATGGCAATCAGGATGCCAAGCATATATATCTCCATCATTGTCCAGGCCTGCAGATAACGCATGGCGCGAAAAATATCTACAGTTTTCCAGGAGACAAATCCAAGTTTCAGGGGAAGAAAAATATAAATCAGCCCGGCTATCTGAAACAGCGGCAGAATCAAGACTGTCAGCAGTACAAGCAGGGCAAGTCCCGGCATCCCCTGTTGATACAGGTTTATAAGGCCTGTAATAAGGTTGGTCTCCTGTATGAATCCTCCAATACGCACGGCAAGAAATGGATATATATTTGTAACAATAAAAAGTATAAGAGATGTAAATGCAAGAGTCAGGGTTTTGTCAACACTGTCAGGCAGCTTGCGAAATAGCTTGGAGCCGCAGCGAAAACATATGGCAGTTGTTTTATACTCCATATCCGGAAGTTGAACCACTTGCCCGTAGCCATGGCAGGCAATTATTCGATTGGAGCTATCAGGTTCAACCATTATTTCCCCTTAAGTATTTGATCATTCAACCATAATTTAAAGTAATTAATCCAAAGATTTAGAGTCAACCTTCTTATAAGAAATAGGACAATACAATAGAAATTTCAAGCTTTATTTTCTCTCTTCTTCTATTGAGTAGTCCGAGTCTATGGAGTTTTTCAAACCGGGTTTCCATGATTATTTCTTTCTAATTGAACAGTGTTTTTATTTTATTTGCAACAAAGGATTTCGCTTTTTTGTGACTTGCATTTCTTACATCGGCCTTTGCAACAGCATATTTAGTTGCAAGATCTGTATTGTTAGCAAAAATATAACACCACATTAATCCAGACAGTGCACCCAGTCCGTCTTTGTTAAGAGAGATTGCTTTTAAAAAGGATTTTTCCGCCTCTTTGTAGGATTTATTTTTGTAAAGGCCCCAGCCTCTCATGTCCCAGGCAAGGTAGGAATTGGGAGCAGTCAAAACCATTTTTTCAAAAAATTTAAGTTCAATTGGATCATCAAGTTTGGAATTGCCTACATAGTTTATGTATGTTGATTCTATTGAACGTCCAAGAAAATCCAACCCTTTAAATGAAATTTGTTCCGGCCACATGATTTTTTTCTCCTGGGCATCTTCAAAAGAGAGTGAAAATCCACCAAGCCAATCAATGAATTCGTTGCGGAATCCAATTAAGTTGTCAGATAAATCAATTATGAATTTTTTAGAATGCTCTTTTATATTCCCATTAAAAATTGAGAGAGTAAGAGAGAGATTTATTCTGTTATTGTCTTGAACATATGTTCCATTTAGCCAGTATTTTATCTCTTGTTCTCTGGCAAGTTGTTCTATATTATCAAGAGAATTTTTCCCTTGGCAGAATTCTACCATTTCAACTTGATTCTTAAAAAGTTTATTCGCACGCCATCCAAACCAGAATTCTTTTAACAGGGTTTGAACAGCCATAATATTTCCAATAAAAAAATGGAGCCCTAATCCGATCCCGTTATATATCTGTTCAGGTTCGGGTTGAAACGGCATAACAATAAATCTGTGTTTGTCCTGATTTTGATCTGTATTGCATGGTTTTAAGGATTGCTCTTTTTTCATAAAAATGTCCTTTGATTTTGTCAATAAAAATCTCTGCTACTATATCTTAATTAAGAGTCAAATTGACTTTTCCCGCCAAAACTGTACCTGAATGGCAAATAACAAGGCCTGCCAAGAAACAGCCAAGAAACTGCACAATGAATTTTATTGAACTGTTCCTACATCTCTTTAAGATGAAGCACTTCATTTTTATTAACCAGCACCTGTTTCCCATTTTAACTGTAAATTTTTATACAATGATGGTCTGAATATGATATTGAAATTAAAATAAATCAAATTCCATGTCAAGATCAATTTATGTTGTTGACAGCAAAGATCATACCAAGCGATAATGTTAAAGTTCAGTTGAAAAATTATTCATGATTTTTAAAAAAATCTTGACGAAAGATATAGGTTTTAATAATATCAGCCTGGTATTTATAGATGTGAAAATATGAAAAAGTTGGTCTGTTGTCATAAAAATAATATAATTATAAAGAGTTTATAAACATGAAAAACTGGACAATTGTTTTTTTACTGGTCTTATCTTGTTCCTTGGTTTCAGGGTGTTCTGCTTTTGTTCCCCAGCATTCAACCAAATCAAAATCAGAATATTCTGCTGATAAAAAAGAGTGCGAAAAACTTGCACGATCCTTTGTGTTTTACGGCCAGGAAGATTTTACAACGATTGATGAAATTCAATATACAAAAGAGTGTTTAAAGAGAAAAGGCTGGAGTTATATAAAAAAAGATAAGTGATACAAAAATATATCTCATATCAAATAATTAAGGAAACTGCTTATGGTGGAAAGACTTGAGAACCTAAAAAAAACTTGCAGAGGGTTTAATTGCAAACGGGGATCAATTGGTAACCGGGTTGATAATTTTATTATTAGGTCTGTTTTTAACCAAATGGGTCATGAAATATCTGCGGACAAACTTATCCAAATGGATCAAGACTCCTGCAACTGTTTCAGTGATTGTCAATTCAGTGGGGGTCTTATTATTTAATACAGTGATTGCAGCAACACTTATAGAGATAGGAGTTAATCCTGCCAATGTAATTGCATTATTAACCTTCATTACTGTAGGTGCAATAGCTGTTGTGGCTGTTTTTCGTCCTCTGCTGCCAACACTTCCTTTTAAAGTTGGAAATGTTGTGAAAGCAGCAGGTTTACTTGGAAAAATTGAAGCTACTACAATTTTAAATACCCGGATGCGGACCTTTGACGGGAAAACATTTTTTGTACCCAATAGAACTATTCTTGATAATGTTGTCATGAACTACCATTTTACAAAAACAAGACGTGTAAAAATTGATATTGTCATCGGTTATGATCAGGAATTGGTAAGGGCAAAACAGGTTCTTGAAATGATTATGGTAGGAGATTCCAGAGTCCTGAACAAACCATCTCCACAGATTTATACCATGAATCTGACACCAAGCGGCATTGAAATCGGAGCCAGGTGCTGGGTAAACAATATAAAATACTGGCCAACACGATGTGATCTGAATGAAAAGGTAATATATAAGTTTGCCCAGGAAAAAATTGCCTTTGCCCATACACAACTGGATGTTTATCACCATGAATCTCTACACTCTTCAGAAAATGGCATGGAGGATGAAAGCATTTATAATTTTGAATCACAAGAAACTCAATTGCAGGGCTTGATTCTGATGTCACTACCTGGAGATATGCCTGGAAGCTATTTCAGGCCACCAAATCAGATGCCGCTGAAATACAGGAAGGCGAATTGGTAAATATATGTGTGGTGGATGATCAAGACAATCCAATAACATACTATGTAACAGGGGAAAAAGAGATCTTTAATGAAAAATAGGTTTGTCTCTTACTATAAAGAATTTATTCATTCTGGCGATGCCCGGCAAGAATTCCTGCCATGATTGATCCAATTCCACCCTGGGGAGTCTTTTCAATAAATGAATTTTTAACAACATCGCAAAATGCTCTGGCAGCAGGAGATAAAGTTGTTTTTTTTATGTAGGCAAGGCTGACATCAAGATATATTTTTGTATCTTTGAATTTGCGGACAATAAGTTTTTTTTCTTTGACTTTTTGATCTGTTGCAGGCTTGACAAGAAAAGAGATTCCCTCTCCTCTCTCTACCAGGTCAGTAATGAATTCAGTATTATTGGATTCCATGACGATATTGGGACTGGCATTGTGTTTCTTAAAAAGATCCACTATTTTTTTGCGTGTTCCAGAGCCTTCTCCTTTCATTATAACAGGTTGTTTAACAATATCCTTAAAGTGGATTTCTCTTTTTTTAATTAAAGGATGACCCTTGGGAAGAACAACAACAATCTCCTCTTGACTGATTGGGATAAATTCGATCCTTGAATCATCTATTTTCATCTGCGCTACAATTATTATTTCATTTTTAAAATCACGCAGGCTGTTTATCATGACCATGGAACTGCCCTCTTCAAGGATTATTTTGATGTCAGGGTATGCCCTGTGGAAAAGGGAGATAATAGAGGGCATGATATGTTTTGCATAGACTTTTGTACACCCGATTTCAAGAAGCCCATGATTTGTCTTTTTTATCTGAGCAAGTGTATTATCAAGCTTATCTTCAACTTTAAAAATCTCTTCTGCTTTTTCAAACAATAATTTTCCAGGATGGGTCAGCATGAGTTTTTTTCCATGCTTATTAAACAGTTTCAGATCATGGTGATTTTCAAAAAGTTTAACCTGGGCTGTTACTGCAGGCTGGGAGATAAAAAGTTTTTCTGCAGCAATGGTATAACTTGAATATCTTGCAACATAGTAAAAAGCTCTTAACTGGTTTAGATTGATCATAATGCTGATTTTCCATTATATATAATTTAGATATAAGAAAAACTTATACATATTATAAATTTATATGAATTGACACTTTTTTTGTCAAGAAATATTACTGTCTTGTATCATACTTGTCATCTTGGCCTGGTTTGCTTTGTACGTTTGCTGTCTTTATTTTGCTTTGTTTGTGGGTCCCTGGTTGTTTACAGGTATGATTTGATGTAATCGGGTCAGGTTTAATACTTTAATTTTTTTTAAGGAGATCAAAAATGGCTGATAACAATTTTCCAAGTCCTCATGAAATCGAAACAATTCCAGGAACAGAAGGGTGGGAGAGAATGTACCCTTATCACTATCTTTTTACTACAAAAGATAAGGAGAGAAAAGAGTATGAAGAGAATGCATTCTGGTTTAATGATGCCCTTCATTATCCTGAACCCATGTATCCATTTGATATGATCTGGGATGAAGCATGGTTCCTTTCCTTATCACAGTTTAATACCAGGATTTTCATGATACCGCCTGCACTTGGTATTGATCACAGGATAATTAATGGAAATGTTTATATTACTCCGGTTCCTGTAACTGATCCAAATGAAGTTGAAAACAGAATTCCTCTATTCATGGAAAGAGCAGGATATTATTATGAAAACTGGGATAAACTCCATGATCAGTGGGAAGGCAAGATGAAAGGTATTATTTCTGATCTGGACAGTCTTGAAATTGGTCCTCTGCCTGAAATGGAAGATATTTCCATTGTCAAAAACGGGCTTGGAACTTCAAGTGGTTATGAACTGCTTAAAAATTATGACAAATTAATTGATCTTGGTATCCGCTGCTGGCAGTATCATTTTGAGTTTCTGAATCTTGGATATGCATCCTATGTGACATTTGTTGATTTCTGTACAAAAGCATTCCCTGATATTCCACTCCAGAAAATCACCCAGATGGTGGCAGGAATTGATGTTATTATATATAAGCCGGATGATGAATTAAAAAAACTTGCAAAACTTGCCATTGAACTTGGCATTGATTCACAGCTTGGGGATGATTCCAAGGATGTTGAAGATGTAATCAAGGAGTTTAAAGGTTCTGAAAACGGTAAAAAATGGGTAGAAGCCTGGGATGGCGCAAAATATCCATGGTTTTATATTTCAACTGGTACAGGGTGGTATCATCAGGATGTCTCCTGGAATGATAACCTTAATATTCCTTTAAGTGCAATAAGAATCTATGTTGAAAAACTCAACGAAGGAAAATCCATTGACAGACCAGTTGAAGATATAAAAGCTAAGCGTAAAAAACTTATTAGCGAGTATCGAAACCTTTTAAAAACAGATGAAGACAAACAGACTTTTGACCAGCTTCATGGTACATCAGAGCTTGTGTTCCCATATGTTGAAAATCATTTGTTTTATGTTGAACACTGGTTTCATTCAATATTCTGGAACAAGATGAGAAATGTCGGTTCCATTATGGCAGAGCATAAATTCATAAAAGATACAGAGGATATCTGGTATCTCTCTCGCAGTGAAATAAAAGAAGCTTTATGGGATCTTGTAACCTCATGGGCTACGGGAACAAAGGGTTATGGCCCTCTGCACTGGCCTGAAGAGATAGAGTGGAGAAAAGGTGTTTACCAGAAATTTAAAGAAAATCGCCCTGTACCTGCAGTTGGAACACCGCCTGAAGTTATTGCAGAACCTTTTACTATTGTTCTCTGGGGTATTACCAATGACAGCATGGCAGCATGGGCAAAATTAAAAGAGATTGGTGATCCAGACAAAGTAAATGAGATGGAAGGATTTGCAGGCTCTCCAGGAATTGTTGAAGGTATTGCACGGGTTTGCAGGTCAGTTGAAGATGTTACACAACTAAAGGAAGGTGAAATCCTTGTGGCACCGACAACTTCACCATCATGGGCCCCGGCATTCCAGAAAATCAAAGCAGTTGTAACAGATGTTGGCGGAATCATGTGTCATGCAGCAATTGTCTGTCGTGAATATGGCATGCCTGCAGTTGTTGGAACAGGACAGGGAACTGCGATAATAAAGTCTGGTATGAAAATAAAAGTTAATGGCGATACCGGTAAAATCAATATCGAAAGGTAAATAAAGTATCATGGAATCAAGACAAGACTATGTTCTCTGGTTTGAAGAGTGTGATCTTCAATCCATTCCCCTTGTCGGTGGTAAAAATGCCAGCCTTGGCGAATTACTCAAGGCTGGCATCCCTGTCCCCCCGGGTTATGCCGTCTCCACTAAGGCATACAGTCTGTTTTTGGAACAGGGAAAAATTAAAAAAAAGATATTTGATGCTTTGAAAAGCGTCACAACCGATGATGTGGCATCTGGAGAAAAAGCAAGTAAAAAAATCCGGGCAATCATTGAAAACACATCAATGGGTTATGAGTTGCAGGATTATATAGGAGAATTTTACAGAAGACTTTCTAAAAAAAGTAATGTTCCGGCAGTACCTGTGGCTGTCAGATCAAGTGCAACAGCTGAGGATCTTCCAGGAGCAAGTTTTGCAGGCCAGCAGGATACTTTTTTATGGATAAGGGGAGTAGATGATATTTTCAAGCATGTAAAAAAATGCTGGTCAAGTCTTTTTACCTCCCGGGCAATCTATTATAGAACAAAAATGGGTTTTGACCACGAGCAGGTGGAGATTTCCGTTGGTATCCAGAAAATGGCAAATGCATGGACAGCAGGTGTAATGTTTACATTAAATCCTGCCACAGGTGATTCATCTGCCATTGCAATTGATGCCAACTGGGGATTTGGCGAAAGCGTTGTCAGCGGTGAATGCACTCCGGATAATTTTATTATAAATAAGATTACCGATGAAATTATTAAAAAAACAGTTTCCCATAAAACCATTTTATACACAAGGGATCCTGAAACTCACAGCGTTATAAAACAGGATGTCCCAGAGGAGAGAACAGATACCCAGTGTGTAGTGGATAAAGATGCAATTGAACTTGCCAGAATAGGAAAGCAAATTGAAAAACATTATGGCAAGGCAATGGATATTGAGTGGGCCATTGACAAAGACACACCAGGCAAGGCAAAGATCATGATTCTGCAGAGCCGGCCTGAAACTGTATGGAGTGATAAAAAGGTGGAACCTGTTATGAAGGTAAGATCATCTGCTCTTGCGCATATTTGTGCAGGGCTGGTAGCAGGCAAAAAAGTTAATTAGTATTTGAATGGAACTCACCCATCTGATTTGTTACTGCAGAATTATGCAATCATCATGTACTAATGTACACTTTGGTTACAAAATGTAAGCAAGCGCATCTCTTAGAGCCCCTTGCGCCTTGTAAATGGGCAGGTTTACATCCAAATTCAGGTTTGAGGTAAGACAATATTTTATATAGGTAAATGCCTTTAAAGATTTAATATTATAATTTTAAAAAAAAGGAGAGAGTTTTATGAAAGACATGAGAGATTTTATTGCTTTATGTGAAGAAAAAGGACTTTTAAAGCGGATTACAGCTGAGGTTGACGCCCACCTGGAATTATCACATATTGCTAAATTAAACGAAGAAGATCAAGGTCCTGCTTTACTTTTTGAAAATATTAAAGGATATGACACACCTGTTATTACAAGTGCTGCTACTACAGTTGAAAGACTGGCACTTATCATGGATGAACCTTTAGATTCAAGCCTTTTTGATCTTTATGATGCATGGGCTACAAAAGCAAAAAATCCCATCCCGCCAAAATATGTCGAAAAATCCGAAGCACCATGTAAAGAAAATATCATGATGGGTGATGATGTGGATCTGTATAAATTCCCTGTTCCCCACTACTATCCTCTTGATGGTGGTCAGTATTATGGAACTGCACATTTTATTATTACCAAAGATCCTGATTCTGGATGGGTAAACCTTGGAACCTATAGAAGTCAGCTCCTTGGAAAAGATAAAATTGGTACCCAGTTTATTAAAGGTAAACATGCTGATATCATGCTCAAAAAGTATCAGAAATTGGGAGAACCCATGCCGGTTGCTTCCATTTCCGGTTGTGATCCCATCCTTTTTATCCTTGGTGCAGCAAGAGTTGGTGCATTTACAAGTGAATATGATGTTGCCGGCGCCTTCAGAGGCGAAGCTGTCGAAGTGGTAAAAGGTGAGGTGGTTGATCTTCCTATCCCAGCCCATGCAGAAATTGTTGTGGAAGGATATGTTGATGCGGAAGCCTTTATGGAAGAAGGCCCTTTTGGCGAATATACTGGTTACTACTCCGGAGTTGGAACAGACCCCAGAAACTTTATTGATGTAAAATGCGTTACATATAGAAACAATGCAATCCACTGGGGCACAACTGTTGGCCGTGCGGTTACCGATTCCCATATGGTTATGGCATTATCCTATGGTGCAACACTGTGGCAGCAGCTCAATGAAATGAATATTCCAGGGCTTAAATCATGCTATTGTCCACCTGAGGGAGCAGGACGTTTCCTTGCTATTATCTCCATGACACAGATGTATCCAGGTCATGTGGACCAGGTACTGACAGCAGCCATTTCTACTGAAATGGGAGCCTATGGTCTTAAGACAGTAATTGTTGTGGATGATGATATTGATCCATGGGATATCCCCAGGGTTATGTATGCCTTGAGTTTCAGATTCCAGCCTAACAGATCCCAGGTTATCAAGAGAGGACGCTCCACTCCACTTGATCCTTCACTGCCAATTGATGCAAGATGGATTACAGGAAGACTTCTCATGGATTGTACCATTCCCTATGAATGGGAGCACAAACCTATCCCAATCGAACTTGATCCTGATGTGGTTAAAAAGGTTAAAGCACGCTGGTCTGAACTTGGATTATAGAAATTTGAACAGAAACTTAACCCATCTACTTCGTTGCTGCAAAAGTTTGCAATCCTCATGTACTACAGTACACTCCGGTTGCAAACTTGTATGCATGCGCATCTCTTCGAGCCTTGCGCCTTGTATATGGGCAAGTTTTGAGCAGAGCTCCTCAGCGAGCCCATCCAAATTTTGAAAAAATAGTGAAAGGATAAATTGTGAAACCAATTCGATATACAAAAGAGATGACAGATGAATTTCTCAATGATGGATTCTGGACTAAGGAGACATTCTATGATTTCTGGGCAAAAAATGCAAAAGAGATACCTGACCAGGAAGCCCTTGTTGATTCAAAATACAGGTTGACCTGGAAAAAGGCTGTAGAACTTGTGGATGCCATGGCAATATCATGGGTTGAAATGGGATTGGAACAACATTCCAGAGTGATAATCCAATCCCCAAACAGTGTTTATGGCTTTCTTGCAAGAATTGCATGTGAAAGGGCTGGTTTGATCTCTCTTACTGTCTATCCCTATCTGAGGAAAAAAGAGCTTACTTATATGGTGGACAGAACAAAAGCTTCTGCTGTAATAATTCTTCATACCTATAATAAATTTAATTATCTTGAAATGTATGCAGATCTTCAAAAAGAGTTTACTCACTTAAAAAATATTTTTCTTTTTGATAATGAAGTTCCCGCTGGTGCACCTGAAGGCACTCTCTCTTTGACTTCCATGGTTGAAAAAAGAGTTAAATCCCCTGTTGAGAAATCTGCTCTTGAAGCAAGAAGATTTGATCCTGTGGAAAATATTGCAATACTTACAACAACTTCAGGAACAACCGGTATTCCAAAGCTTGTAGAATGGCCGCCTGCATCAAGAATTTGTACTTCAAAGGGCAGGGTGGATATCTGGGGACTTAATAAAGATGATATCACAATGGCAATTGCTCCCCATGCAGGAGGTGCAGCAGGAACCTTGACATATTTTGCAGCCCCCATTGCTGGAGCTAAAACTGTAATGCTTGAAGAGTTTTCACCTGATGCTGCACTTGCCCTCATTGAAAAAGAGAAAGCAACTGCCATTGGTGTTGTACCAACCCATCTTATCAGAATGCTGGAAGCTGATGTATCAAAATATGATTTAACCTCTTTGAGATTTATCAGATCTGCCGGCGGTTATCTTGCTCCGCAGGTTGCTGAAGAAGCGGAAGTTGCTTTTGGAGCTTCCATTACAAGTGATCTTGGCACCCAGGATATGGGTTCAGTATCCGGCTGCAGGGTTGAAGACTCCAAAGATTTAAGAAGACGTACTGTGGGCAGAATGCTGCCTGGCAATAAAGTCAGGCTTGCTGACAAGGAAAACAAGGAAAAAACTGTTCCTGACGGTGAACCGGGAATTCTATATTTCAGGGGGCCACATGCTCCTGCAGGGTATTACAGGGATGAAGAGTTGACATCTACGGTTTTTGACAAGGACGGCTGGACAACCACAGAAGATATTGTCAAATTTGACCAGGGGTGCCTGTGGATTCTTGGACGTGCCAAAGATATGATTATCCGCGGTGGCCAGAATATTTATCCTGCTGAAGTGGAAGGTTTGTTAAATGATCATCCTTCTGTGGCATCTGTGGCAATTGTCGGGTATCCTGACAGAGAAATGGGTGAAAAGTGTGCTGCCTATGTTATTCCCAAAGCTGGAGCAAAGTTTGATTTTAAAATCATGGTTGATCATCTGAAATCCAAGGATATTGCCATGTTTAAACTTCCTGAACACCTTGAAGTTGTAGATGAATTTCCATCGGTTGGTGATTCTGGTAAAATTAACAAGGAAACCTTAAAAAAAGATATCCGTGCAAGACTTGGTATTGATTGAAGGTTAAAAACATATGGCAAATTCTAATACTGTATTGATAATATCAACCCTTGATACAAAAAGGGAAGAGACAAGATATTTAAAGTACAAGTTTAAAGAGATTGATGTCTTACCGCTCTTGATGGATCTTTCCATGCGAGGCAAAGAGAAATCAAGGGCGGAACTCACTCCGTCTCAGGTGGCATCGGCAGGTGGTTCAACAATAGAAGAGATCAATAAGTCCAAGGAACGCTCCACCATAACCAATATTATTATTGAAGGAGCAACCAAGATAGCAAAGGATTTATATGAAGCAGGAAAAATTGACGGCATCATGGCTCTGGGAGGTTCCACCGGTTCTTTAATGGCAACAGATGTAATGAGAGCATTACCCTTTGGCATCCCAAAACTGATGATATCTTCCACTGCAGCTCTGCCCGGGCTTTCAACAAAATATATTGGTACAAGCGATATTTTATTGTTTCACTCGGTAATTGAGATATCAGGTGTTACTGATATGCTTTCCAATGTCATGGACAGGGCATGCTATGCCATGAAGGGGATGATTAAGTATGTTAATAATCCTTTAAGTATAAAATCCAGGAAAACCATTGCCATGACAATGCTTGGACCCTGTGAACAGTGTGCAAGTTCGGTCAGGGCCGCTCTTGAGAAAGAGGGTTTTCAGGTAATAGGGTTTTCTGCAGCTGGTGTTGGGGACAAGGCAATGGAGGAGATGATTGCTCAAGGTTTTTTCCATGGTGTTATTGATCTGGCTCCAGGTGGTGTGGGAGAACACTATTTTGGGTATATGCGTGATGGTGGACCCAATAGGCTGGAATCTGCCGGCAAGAGAGGAATCCCCCAGATTGTTTCCACCTGTTCGGTCAACCATATGACTCCGTCAAGATCAAAATACAAAAAAGAGTTTTATGAAAGACGTAAATATGATCTTGATAAATTCCGTACATGGCTTCGCCTTTCAACTGATGAACTACAGCTTGTGGCAAAAGAGTTTGCAAGAAAACTCAATAGCTCACAGGCTCCTGTAAAAGTAATTGTTCCATTGCAGGGGTGGTCTTCCGTGGACTACAAGGGTAATCCAACCTATGATCCCAAAGAAGATCAGGTCTTTGTTGAAATTTTAAGAAATGAACTTGATCCCAAGGTTGAAATTATTGAAATTGATGCCAATATGGAAGATCAGGTTTTCAGCCGGGAGATTATTAAGTCAGCTTTGGAACTTTTTTAAATATTGGAGAGATAAAATGATTGTTAAACACTGGATGTCAAAAAATCCTGATACTGTTTCAAGTGATCTTCTTGCAAAAGATGCCATTGAGTTATTTGAAGAGAAAAGAGTGCCTTTCATGTCTGTTGTGGATAATGGCAGGTTCAGAGGGCTTATTGCAAGAAGAGATTTAAGGGAAGTTGCTTCCTGGACTTTTGCAGCCCAGGATATTTATGAAACTCAATATTTTAATGAGAGATTAAAAGTAAAAGATATAATGGTAAGAAAACCTGTAACCCTTAATATTGATGATACAGTTGACACTGCACTTGAAAAAGGCAAGGAGTTTGGCAGAAGTTTTCTGCCTGTCATGGATGGAGGCAAACTTGTGGGAACTCTTTCCAACCGTGATTTTTCCTATGCATTAAAACAGCTTCTTGGAAGAGATGAGGGCCTGCATGGTATCTGCGTTGAAATAAACGGTGATAACAAGGTTACCATAAAAAAGGTATTGGAAGAAATTTTTGATCAAGGATTTCAGATCCAGGGGGTTTTCACCTTAAAAGATCCTGATACAAAGACAAAAAGACTTACAATCAGGGTAGAAGAAAAATATTTAAAACAGATTACCTCTTTGATTGACCAAAAGGGTTATAAATTGATATAAGTGATAAAATATTAACAAGAGTAATACATTTATATTCCAGACTTTTACAAAATATCAGCCAGGCAGCTTTACTTGTCAGGTATTAAAATATGGCAAAAAAATTTAAGGAGTAATTTATGCAGAAGCGATTAATTATAGGAATTGCAGGGGCAAGTGGAGTGATATACGGTGTAAGAATGCTTGAAGTCCTTAAAAATAAAGGCATTGAAACACATCTTATTATTTCCGATGCAGGAAAACTCAATATCAGGATAGAGACTGATTATGATGTTGATGAAGTCCTTGCCATGGCTGATGTTACATATAATAATAAGGATATTGCAGCATCTGTTGCAAGTGGTTCTTTTTTGACCATGGGTATGGTTGTCGCTCCCTGTACTGTAAAAACTCTTTCTGGAATTGCAAATTCATTTAATGACAATTTATTGATAAGAGCAGCTGATGTTCAACTGAAAGAAAAACGTAAGCTGGCATTGCTGTTTCGCGAAACTCCTTTGCATCAGGGACATTTAAGACTGTTATCCCAGGCAGCTGAAATGGGTGCGCATATAATTCCACCTGTGCCGGCTTTTTATCATCATCCCAAAACCATTGATGATATAATTAATCAATCCGTGGGTAAGGTATTGGATTACATTGGGATAGAACATGACCTGTTTAAACGTTGGGATAATTCTCAATTAGACAAGCTTATGAATAAATCAAAAACTTCCAAGGAAAAACTGACAGCAGTCAAATAGATTATTGAATATTTGATTTTATCACAATGTCGGGCCGAATTCAGTCATTTGGCTTGTTTAAAGATATGATCATTAAGGCAGGCGCAATTCCAATCGCAACTAAATAAAGCTCTGAGTTTAGCACCATTAGAAAAGGAGAGAGTAATGGAACTTCTTCAAAAAGATGTTTTAACAAAAGTTTCAAAATATAATCTTATAAGAAATGGTAGAATGATGTAATTATTCAGCAAAAAAAATGCATCCGATGTCATTTTTTACTTGACAAGGGTTTTTGGTAAAAGTTTGCTTTTTGAGTTTTCGTTTCAAACCCAATTGTATTCGCATCATATAGCT
>JAQIBP010000022.1 GCA_027858995.1 Deltaproteobacteria bacterium
TATTCCATGAAAATGAACAAATATTTTGAGCAGGCTAAATTAATGCTGTCCATTCTTCCAATCGTGGGGCAGGAAAAAGAGTTTGCCCTAAAAGGTGGGACGGCTTTGAATTTTTTTTAAGGGGGTGGATGGTTAGCTCCTCCTGCTATATCACCAAGAAAATCCATGTGTAACTTTCGCATCATGAATTGGACCAGTTGCTACAGATTGTTCGATCAATCGTTGAAATACCAATCCACGACTTCTGGAAGTTCGGCGATTGAAACGAAAAGTAAATTCTTCAAGGTATGCTTGTAGATGTTCGGGATCAAATGATCCTTGATGGGTACCCAGCATCCAGCGTTTGAACAAACTTGCAATGCGGTGCACGCCTGGCAAGCTAACATGAGCAGGATCACCACTATCGGAAAGAGCAACCTTTTTACGTTCATAGCCGCACCTTGGAAGATCGTTATAACCACTCCAACCGTCAGTATGTATCATTGCGTCTGGTTCAACCATGTCTCGCACAAACGGAACCAAACTATTGCCGGATGCATCTGAAACATGTCTCATGCGCACTCTTCCAAATCCTTTAGGGAATTTTATCTCCACAGCAATAACAACAATGCATTTGTGAGCGCCACGACCTCGTTTCCCATTTTGTTTGACTCCTCCTACATAAGTCTCGTCTACCTATACATTGCCAGATAAAAGGCTCCGGTTGGGCCGAACCATTGCTACTCGGTAACGTTGTAACATGGTCCAGGCCACACGATAACTCGTTCCCAATGTGCGTTGAAGTGTTTTTGCCGACATACCATTCTTTGCGGTAGTCATATGCCAAGCAGCTTCAAACCATGTTGTGAGAGGAGTGCGAGTCTTATCGAAAATTGTTTTAGCTGTGCTTGATGTCTGATGGCGGCATGAAGAACATACCATACGATTGCGCGTCTGGGTCCATGCTTTTTATTTTATACCACAAGGCTGGACAAATAAATGTATCTGGCCAACGCAACTTTCTCAAATATTTAGCACATGCCTCATTGTCCGGGAACATCGTCACAAATTCACGGTAAGTGTTCGGATAGTCTCGCCCTGCAACAAGACTGGCTGAAGGTAGTCCAATTTCATCCTGCTGATTCATAGCGGCATCTTATCACAGGAGGAGCTAACCGGCTACCCCCTTAACCCAATTTTCACAGTAATTTTTATAACTCAACTTTCGGGGTTAATATTTCCTGAATGTGTTAAGTTTAACCAATTGAAATAATTAAAAATATTGACGAGAATCACTATCTATGATATGTATTATTTATCCAAAAACAAAAAATCAAGGATAGGAAACTCGTCAAAATGAATAGTACCCTGATAGAACAAAAAAATCAAACCATAAACCCTGCCCAAATCCACCGCCTATTTTTTTTTACACCGCTCCAAGGTAAAATCGGGAGATTTTTTTTAAGATTAGAAGCAGATTTCGATGAGATTTAGCTTTTCAGACCACAAACACCCTGTAGTGCCCATTTTTTGGACGTAACTATCCTGTGAGATGAGATATTCATATACAATATTGGGAGTACATCTTATCATAAGCTTATCCGGAGGGAGCCCCTTGCAGTATTGCAATCCGCTTGCGCGCTGTGATCAATATAGCATATGATGGATGTCCTTTGGATAAATGCAAAATCAAACTGCGGGAACGCTTGATTATCCTGCCCGGGATATTTATGATCGAAAACCGGATCCGTTTCATCCTTGTGACTTCCATGGATGGGTCTAAGGCCAATCGTTTCATCATCACATTTAAATTCAGGGCCAATATCATGATCCACCACCATGCTGCATTTTCACCAAAATCGGCAGAGGGAAGTTTCCCTCCGGCTAAATCGTCTTTCATCACCGCATGCACCTCTTCACTTTTGCCACATCGTTCATGAAGCCAATGGATCAGATCCTCACCATTCATTGCTTCATAGTCGATATTGGTCACGATACCAAATACCTTATATTTTTTTTCAACCATTTGCATGGTGGGAAAAGGAAGTGCGAGCTGTGGGTCTTCCATACCGGGAAGCGAGGTTTCTTTCAGAAGCTGTCGCTTGGCAAGATACCTGTATTCAGGTGCTTTTTTGCTGTGGCAAAGTTCATTTGGGACAAAACAGACTTCTGCCCATTCACTGTTGGTCTTCATCCATCTGCCATTTATATTTTTGCAAATCGGTCGCCACTCAGTATCATCAACCTGAGCTACAGCCGTTTTGAACGCCTGGGTCACATTACACCCAATTGCAAATTCAATTCTGCCAAAACGTTTATTTTTACCTGTTTCACAGTATTTTAAAAGATCGTGCTGGTATCCCGCTGTATCTGATCGGAGTTTTACTTTTTCCACATTTTTCGGAAGACAACTCAAGGCTTCTTTGAAAACCCTCAATTGTTCAAACCCGGCCGGCACATTACCGTCACGAAATTCTGTATGTAGAATAATGCCCTGCTCATGCCACCAGGTGTTCAGCGGCTGATAAGATTTGAATCCTTTATAGCAATAAAGAGCATTCTTTTTATTGGTCTCAGCCAAGGTCGCATCCATGTCCAATGTAGCCGTTTTATTGGGATTTGCCGTATTCAAGCAGGCAGACATATCTTTATTTGTCTGCATCAGTCCTTTTAAATGTGCATTGGGTGCTGGGATGAATGCTTTAACAGTCGTTTGCTTTCGGATCTTTTCCTGTTTAGTGTCATGAAATTTGGATAAATATCTGAATGCTGCAGATGGGGAGGGGACTGTGCGCTTTTTCTCTTTACGCCATCTTCTTTCCAACGATCTACGCACCTTACGTCTCAAACCGTGCATTTCAGATTTGCGCAATACTTGACAAAATCCTTCATCCGCTTCCAATATCTTTAAATCGTCAATGCAATCACCACCTGCAAGATTGAGCAGTATTAAGGACATTACCATCTGAGAATCAGTCCAGCCTTGGGAATTTTCTCTCACCTTTAAATATTTTTGGATAGACTTGGATAATCCGACTACCTTGGCCAGATCGAGGTAGACTGGCAACCCTGCCAGTGCTGTCATGCCGCTTTGAGTTTTTTCTTCTTCATACTTGAATGGTAATACGCCTTGTGACATAATATGTTTCACCTCGTTGATGATAGGTTTTTGCTTGCACAATCATTCTATCCGCTTGAACCATCAAGCGCAACGAGGTTTTTATTTTTTTTGATGGTGGATTGGGG
>JAQIBP010000088.1 GCA_027858995.1 Deltaproteobacteria bacterium
CATGAAAATAAGAATCAGACTGGAGCCGAGTGAAGAAGGTGGATACACCGTTTTTGTTCCAGCTCTCCCTGGATGCATAAGCGAAGGAGAATCACGGGAACAGGCTCTGGAAAATATTAAAGAAGCGATCCACCTCTATTTGGAACCGATTGAAGATGACCAAACTTTTTATGAAGGTTCTGAAGAGTTGGAAATTGCAATATGACAAAAACTCCCAGTCTAAATTTCAATAAAGTCATCAGTGCATTGCGCAGAGATGGATGGATTGTTGTAAGACAAAGAGGCAGTCATATTCGGCTGCAAAAGACACTGCGAGATGATACACTGAAAATAACAATACCTGCCCATAAACCAATCAAACGTTCTACTCTTTCCCATATCCTGAAACAAGCGCATCTAACTGTTGAAGAGTTGAACACCCTTTTATAAATATAAAGTATAAAAGGCGAGATTTGAAATTTTTTTCAAAATGAATTAAAAAAATATCATTCTAAAAAAACACAGCTCATTTATTCTTTTATTCTCCTATACCCAAAGAGGTAGATGAAACACCGCAATATATAGAGCATATGCAAACACCCCTTATTGACATTTTTTGTTTGATAGCACATACTGATATCATAATGACATCACAAAATAATTTCGAATACAGGAGAAAACTATGAAAGCTATCACAATCAGAGGTGTTGAACCTGTTGTAGCTGAAAAACTTAAATTAACAGCAGCAAAACAGAATAAAAGTCTGAACCAGCTTGTCCTTGAATTTATAAAAAAAAATCTTGGAATGGAAAAAGAAAAAAAATATTCGCGAGACTATGATGATCTTGATCATCTTTTCGGCAGCTGGGATGAAGATGAGTTTGATGCCATTCAAAAGAAGATAAGCCAGGAGAGACAAATTGATCAGGATCTCTGGGTATGAAAAAAGTATTGATTGACACCAATATATACTCCCTGGCTATGAGGGGAGATAGACATGTCACTGATGCTTTGAAAAAAATTGATCAGATAGGAATATCTGCAATAAGTATTGGTGAACTTTTTTCAGGATTCAAAGGCGGTAATTTTGAAGAGAAAAATAAAACAGAGCTTAATATTTTTTTAGATTCACCAAGAGTGATGATCTTTCCAATTGATGTGGAAACCGCTGATTTTTATGTTTCGATCTTGAATAATTTAAAGAGCAAAGGCACCCCGATACCAACAAATAATATCTGGATTGCTGCTGTAGCTTTTCAAAATGGATTTAAACTTTTTTCCAAAGATAAACACTTTAATGTTATACCCGGATTAATACAATTGTAATTTGTTTTTTTGAATTAAACGTAAAAAAATATCATGCTTAGATGAACTGCCCCAGCTGTTTAATGTTTCCTGGATGTAAAGTATATTGACAACTGGTCACACAAGCTATATAAATATATCATAAAATAACCTTATGATATATTTAACTATCAAATGAAAAACAAAAAAACAATTTTGCTCCCTCCGGGCATACGAAACTCTCTTAGCGAGCTTGGAGATCTCATCTCCTGCGCCAGAAAAGAGAAACAGTGGACACAGGAGGAACTATCTAAACGCATAGGAATTAACCGTATGACTTTGGGACGTATGGAAAAAGGTGCCCCCGAAGTATCAATTGGCTGCTATCTTACCGCAGCATGGCTTCTTGGTCTTCCAATTCTGACCTGGCAGACTATGGATAAGGGCGATAACGACACCTTTATCAGCAATTTGTTAATAAAACTAAAAAAAAATCTGCCGGACAGAGTAAGAGCACCGGGGAAAACAATAGATAATGACTTCTGAGGTATACATCTGGATATGGCTGCCAAATGAATATAAGCCTGTGATTTGTGGTAAGCTGGCAGCTGACAATTCCACATACCGCTTTGTTTACGGTCGCAGCTATTTGCAAAGAAAAAATTCCATAGCTCTCGATCCTTTTGAACTTCCCCTGAAGGAAGGTGTTTTCTCCCCTTCCTATGGAACTATGCACAGTGTAATCAGAGATGCTGCTCCCGATGCATGGGGTCGTAGAGTTTTGATCTATAAATCCGGCGGGCAGGTTCTCACGGAAATAGACTACCTCGTTCAAGCGGGAAGAGACAGGATAGGAGCACTGGATACAAGTCTTGAATCAACAAATTGTCCAGCCATTCAACCCGAGAGACAGGCATCCATGGTAGATCTTATTAACGCTGCAGACAAAGTAGAGACGGGTCAGCCTCTGCCTGAATCACTGGCAAATGCTTTATTACACGGTTCCAGTGTTGGTGGAGCCAGACCAAAGTCACTACTTACCGATAAAAATGATAAATGGATCGCCAAATTCTCATCCAGCACTGATCATTATCCAGTGGTAAGAAGCGAATATGCTGCCATGTGGCTGGCTGGTCAATGCGGTATCAAAATACCGGTCATAAAGCTTATAAAAAAACTGGGCAGGGATGTATTGCTGGTAAAACGTTTTGACCGCAAGCTTATTAACGACCAATGGCAGAGACATTTTCTCATCAGTGGTCTCACTGCCCTGCAACTACATGAGACTGAAGCAGTGCTGGCTTCATATCCCGAACTTGCCTCATTTATCCGTCGATCCAGCATGCATTATCCTGCTGATGCACATCAATTGTTCAGAAGGATGGTAGTCAATATTCTCATAGGCAATACAGATGATCATGCCCGCAACCATGCTTTTTTCTGGGATGGACTTTATCACAGTCTTACTCCTGCATATGATATCTGTCCTATGCTCCGGGCAGGTCAATCAGCAAATCAAGCTATGATTGTTGGAAATGCAGGCAGAGAAAGCAGCATTCGTAATGCCCTGAGCCAATCTGAACAATTTGCTTTGAGCCATTCGGAAGCACAGGCAATTCAGGAAGAACTACTTGAAACCATTCAGGAGAAATGGGATCAGGCAACCGAACATGCTTCTTTAAGTAAAAATGAATCCAATATCTTGAGACGAGCAACAATTCTTTCACCTGCCTGTTTTTATTAATTCAAGAATAGTAATAATAGGGGATCAGGTAATGGGAAAACACAGGCTCTACCTGTTAAGGAAGCTGTAAATCTCCTATTGAGCCTATCCAGGAACATATGATCACCTTTGAGCTTTAAATATCAGGTTGACATAAATATAAAGCTGGTATAACTTATATATACAATGTCTTTAAAGGTTCATCTATCAACTTGATGAGTGTATTAACAACTTGTTCAATATTTGTGCTGAAAAAATAACTTATAACAGAGGAGGGGCAGTAGCCATGACAACACAAATGATAATAAGAGTTGAACAAAGCTTAAAAAATAAAATCACTCAACTTGCCAAATCTGAAGGGAAAAATTTAAGCGAATTGGTAAGAGAACTCCTTGAAAAATATACTAAAGAGAGAGATATGAGCATCTATATTGATACCCTTTGGGACAAAATTGGTAACGAGTTGTCAGAAAATCATATAACCCAGCAAAATATTGAAGATGCAATAAAACAGGTACGATCAAAAAATGGTTAAAGTTGTAATTGATACCAATATATTCATTTCTTCTTTTTTGGGTGGCATCCCGAGAGAAATTATCAATCTTTGGAAAACTGAAAAAATTAAATTATGTCTAACACAAGAAATTATTGAAGGGTACCTTAAGGTTCTGAATCGGTTAGGAGTGAAAAACAGACAAGAAATAAATAAGCTTACTCAGTTATTTGCAGAGGGCTTTAGCTCAATTTTCACTACTAAAACACCAAGGTTAAAAATTGTAGAAGATGATCCAGATGATAATAAATTTATTGAATGTGCCGTTGCTTTGAATTGTAAAATAATAATTTCAGGAGACAAACACTTAAAAAATATTAAAAAATATGTTGATATCGAAATCATGTCACCAAGAGAATTTATAACTTTACATAACAAAAATAATGATCACTCCCTTATAAGAGTTGATCCGAAAAAATAAAAAAACAGACAATACTCCTTATTAGTTGATGATCAAATTAGACGCAGTATATAATGGCTGAAAGATAAGTTTCTGCCCGGGCAGTTCCTCATAAGGTTTTTGAGTCAAGGTTGTGCAACGGTCTGAATTCCTGATCTGATAATTGCTTAAAATGCTATTCAAAAAGGTTGACTATATACCATTAAACTGGTAATACTTCTTACCAGTTTAAAGATTTTTAGGTAAAGAATATTACCAGTTTTAAGGGAAGCTATGCTTGAAATATTAAAAGAAATCATCCTCGATTTTCAGGAAGAGGCCTTAGAAACAGGCATTAAAAGACATTTGCCATATAAGTATCTGCCGGGCAAGGCATTTGTATGTATTGGTGTTCGGAGATGCGGGAAATCGACACTTTTATATCAAATCATTGCTGATTTAGAAACACAAGGCGTTAAAAGGGAGAATATTCTCTATCTCAATTTTTTTGATGACCGGCTGCATGAGATTAAACAGAATAATATTTCGCTGGTGCTTGAAGCCTATTTTTCAATATATCCTGAAAAAAAAGGCTCTGAAAAAATATACTGTTTTTTTGATGAACTGCAGGAGGCTGCTGACTGGGAGCCTTTTGTTGATCGAATTTTACGAACAGAGAAGTGCAGCGTCTTTATCAGCGGTTCTTCTGCAAAAATGCTTTCCAAAGAGATTGCCACTCAAATGCGGGGCAGATCTCTGACATGGGAACTGTTTCCCTTTTCTTTCAAAGAATTTTTAGATTTTAAAAGGATTGACTATGAAAAGCTGACTTCCAGAAACAGATTGATAATACAAAAATACTTTAATGAGTATCTTATTAAAGGAGGTTTTCCTGAAGTCAGTGATGTTGAGGATAAAATCCGCAGCATGATATTGCAGGAGTATTATAAAACCATACTGCACCGGGATATTATCAACAGGTTTGATGCCATCCATCCCCAGGCGGTTGTCCAGGCCGGATTCAGGCTGATAAGCTCCATATCCAGCCTTTACTCCATTAACAGGATTACCCACCATCTGAAATCCATGGGGTATAAAGTCAGCAAGACTTTTGTAAGTTCCTGTATAAGCTGGTTTGAAGATGCCTACTTTCTTTTTTCTGTACCTATTTTCAGCCCATCAGTTTCCAGGCAGACAGCAAATCCAAAAAAAATATACTGCATTGATCACGCCCTTGCCGGCTCTGTAAGTCATAAAATTCTTGCTGACAAAGGCCATATACTTGAAAACTTGATATTCGTACATTTACGAAGAGAGTCTGAGGAAATTTATTATTATAAAACCGGCAGAAATCATGAAGTTGATTTTGTTATGATTGATTCAAACAAAAACAAACATCTTATCCAGGTTTGTCTATCTATGGGCAAGCCTGAAGAAAATGCCGGGACATTTAAACGGGAGACAAGAGCCCTGTTCAGTGCTATGCCAGAGCTTGGTCTTGATAAAGGTACCATCATCACCATGAATGAAGAGAGCGTTTATAAAGAGCATGGCCGAACAATAAACATTATACCTGCCTGGAAATATTTACTTCAGGGAATCAGCAGATAAAAGAGTTTTTAAAAATTTTGGTTTTAAGACAAAAACAGACAATACTCCTTATTAGTTGATGATCAAATTAGACGCAGTATATAATGGCTGAAAAATAAGTTTCTGCCCGGGCAGTTCTTCATAAGGTCTTTGAGATAAAACATATGCTTTGGTTATCTCGGGATAGGTTTTTAATAACAGATGCAGACTTTTAAGCCTTCCTGCTGATCCGCTTTTAACTTCAACCGGTAAAATTTTACCACTGTTTTGAACAAGATAATCAACTTCGGCACTGCTGCTTTTTGCATCCCGTGACCAATAATAGAGCTGATTTCTACTGTGCGCCACTAATTCCTGCCCTGCAAACTGCTCTGCCAGGGCTCCATTATAAATATTTAACAGATCTTTTTTATATATCTCTTCATTGATATTCAGCCCGCACAGGTATTGCATTAATCCGATGTCAACCAGTAAAGCCTTGAATTTTTTGTCTGAAGCCAAAACACTTAGAGGGTATCCGGCTGGTGATGCAGAAGGTATTTTATATATTATCCGTGCCATACTCAAAAGGTCAAAAGCCTTTTTATTGGTAGGCTGAGTAAAATCATCAGAAAGACGGGTATATTTTATCTGTTGACCGGAAAAACGGGCAGTATTTGTAAGAACTGAATTTAAGCATCTTTTATCTGAATAAGCTGCATATTTGGAAAAATCAGCTCGATATGCTTCAATTAATCCTTCTTGAATATCTGATACTCTTTTTAATTTATTGAAATCTCGATATGTTTTTACACATTCCGGCATCCCGCCGATAAAAAAATATAAACGAAGCTGCTCAAGAAACATTTGATGAATATTTTCTGAAAAATCTTTGGAGCCTGAAATAAGAGTATCAGCCATCATATCCTTACCAAGTCCATATAAAAATTCTGTGAAAACCATGGGATACATATCCATGAACTGAACTCGTCCTACAGGGAAAGAAATCTCTTTAAGGGCAAATTCCAAAAGAGACCCTGCTGCAATCACCTTAAGCTCCGGCAAATCTTCATAAAAATAGCGTAAAGCCATTATTGCTCTGGGACAGCTTTGTATTTCATCAAAAAATAAAAGGTCTTTGTCCAAAATTATTGACTTGTTTAATAACAGCTCCAGTTCAGATATAATTCGTTTCGTTTCCAGATTCTTTTCAAATACTCTATGCCAGTCAGGATGTTTTTCAAAGTCAACAATATGGATTCTATTATTTAAATGCTGCGCTGCAAATTTTTTAACAGCCCAGGTTTTGCCAACCTGGCGGGCACCGCGCAATATCAGGGGTTTAGGTTTTATACTACCATGCCAATGTAATAATTTTTCTATTATAAATCGTTTCATTGCAAATCCTTATTTTTTAAAATACAAGGTTATTTTAAAAGATTCCTTTTTAAAATACAAGGTGAAATTAATGATTTCAATCTAAAAGCAAGATATCCACAGTAAAAAAATGAATTTTAGCATATATTTTCATAAAATAATAAGAAAATATTGTATTATCGCATAGAAATATTATATTTTATATGTAATAATAGAATAATTTACAAATATTTTATTTGCTGATGGAGATTTTATGAGTATTGATGAGCAGCTTGAAATAATTCAAAAACAGTACAATCATCTTGCCGGCAGACTTCATCAATCTGAGAAACTTAAGAATGTTGCCAAAATTGACGAAATTGGAGATGTTATCAGAACTGCAAGAAAAAACCAGGGACTGACCAGAAAAAAATTGTGCGACTTATGTGGCATTTCATACACCACATTAAACAAGATTGAAACAGGGTCGGTATCGGTACGTCTTGATATCGTAATTAATGTTACAAACTCCCTGGGGTTGAATTTATGGATAGGATAGGCAGGGTTTATTTTAATAAAAAATTTGCTGGAATTTTAAAACAGACTAAAAACGGATACAGTTTTCAATACGATATTTCATATCTTAGTTTTGGAACACCCTTAAGCTTTAATCTTCCATTGCAGGAACAAAGTTTTAAAAGCATACATCTGTTTTCATTTTTTGAGAACCTGGCTTCTGAGGGGTGGTTAAAAGAGTTGCAGTGCAGAGTGCAAAGGATTGATAAAAAGGATGTATTAGGGCTTATTCTCGAGAATGGTAAAGATCTGGCAGGCGCTGTTACAATCTTAAAGGAGCAGCAGTGACATATTGCAACATCAGCCTTAAGCCGATTAAGGGTAAATCAAAGTATAAAAACTATATTGATTCTGAATTTAGAAAATTGTTTCAAAGTCTGAAAATTAATCCTGTTCTTTCATTTACGCGAAAAGAATTTTTCAGACAAAGCCCTTCCAAATCCAGGGGTATGTCCATATCAGGTGTTCAGCAGAAACTTTCTCTTAAAATCAATAAAAAAAATGAATTGGAAATAACACAAACTGCCGGGGAATACATACTCAAACCCAGCCCGGAAGCCTTTCCAAACGCTTCTGAAAATGAGCATTGCGCCATGCTGACAAGCCAGTTTTTTGGTATCAAAAACGCTCTTTGCGGATTAATCTATTTTTCTGATGGGGAGCCTGTATACATCACTAAACGGTTTGACCGGGAAAGCAATAACAAGATCCACCAGGAAGATCTTGTCCAGGGTTTTGGAATAAAAAGAGAGGAAAAATACAGCCGCAGCTATGAAGAAGCAGGCAAACTGGTTCACGCCCTGACAAATGGCAAGGCTGTTGTTGTTTTTGATTTTTTCTGTCGCGTTATCCATGCCTATATTATTGGCAATGATGATATGCATTTAAAAAATTTAAGCCTGCAGAAATTAACAGGAAATACAAGTCTCTATTATGATTGTTTGACACCTAACTATGATTGCCTTTTTACCGAGGCGTTTGACACATCTTCCAGGTCTGACTTTTTAGCGCTTGACCTTCTTGATGATGAAAAGAACGGTGTTTTTTCAAGTGCATATGAAAAATATGGATTTTATACTGGATATGATTTTAAGGTGTTTGGGCAAAAATTAGGACTGAGAGAAAAACTTATTACAAAATTTATGAAAACTGTCAGGGAAAAAGAACCCATAATCATGGATTTCATAAACTGCAGCAAGATGCCTGTTGAGATGAAATCAAAAGCAGAATCAATGATTTCTGAAAGAATGAAAGCACTGAGTTTTGAATAAATTTCAGCTTGGAATCAAATTATTGATTTTCAGTATAAATGTTTAAAAACAGCAATTAGAACTTGTAAGCTAAAAAAAAATCTATGAATATGTAAATATTTTTGATTTTGCTTGACAAAAAACAGGTTTTTATCCTATATTTTGTAGTTTATAAAAAATAATGACCTTGACGCTCTGACGCTTATTTTGAAGAGGATTGTGGAACCTGCTTTTACAGGTCAAAATGGAGATGACGGCACCGGTGATGATAGTGGAGGCGCCGGTGGCACCGGCGGAAATGGCGGTGGTGCCGGAGGCGATGGAGATGATTCCGGCGGTGGCGGTGGCGGTGTCGTAATAGTTATAATATAAAAAGGAGGGTGCTGAATATGAAAACAAATAAAGAATCAAACAACAAGTTTACCAGCAGGAAGAAAAAACAATGGCACAAGCCGCAGATACAACGGCTTGATGTGCAAGAGACGTTGGGCGGAGCTTGGGATGCTAAAACCGAGGGAAGCTGGTGGTTTTTCTCCTGGGGGCCACAACCCTCATGACAAAAGTTCAAAATTTCTCAATCCTCCTGCTTTTCTGAAAGCATTATTGTTAACAGTGTACCGGCCTCTGACAGTAAGCACATATCATAAAACTCATGATATTTTAGGGAACGAGCTAACTGGTTCTGCAAAACATCCAGATTCCCATATCTGGAGTCCTTTTTATTTTTCACTCGCAACTCTGAAACAACAGTCCTGAAAGTGGAATGACTCATCTGCAACAAACGCTCAATCCGCTGCTCCTCCCTTTTGGTATTTGCCCATAGTATCTCTTCCACAAGGAGCCCTTTTGCTGCAACACGAAAAAGATAACGCCCCACACCATCATGCATAAAATATTCAGCAGGAACTCCAAGGATAAACTCCACAACTCTTTTATCAAGCAGTGGATACATATACTCCAAACGGTTTACCACGGCGGAAGCTGCCCATGATTCAAGACGGGCCTGCAAATGACCATGTTGTAAATACGCCTCCATGTGGGTTCGAATACGCGGTTGCGGCTGCATACCGAGTACAGACTCTTTATCTTTTTCCTTCTGTAAAATATCTGTAAACTCCTGTTTGACAAAAGAGGGAGAATGCTCAGGATTATTTCTATTGCGGGGCATAAAACGGTATAAGCGCCTGGGTACAAGAGGCAGGAAGACACCTTGATACAGAATAGATAGAATTGCACGCAGGATCTGTTTTCTCTTTCTCGCTCTTTGCATCACTTCATGAAAAAGAAGTCGCCACTGTCCTGAAATAAACAGATCAGAAAAATAAGATTGACCATGGTACGTTGATAATTCATCCCCACCCCAACCAGAGAGAATCGTTCTTGATCCCTTTTTCCGGCTGGCGGATCGAACAAAATACTCATACCAGAAACCGGCACTATCACCATGGACAACATTATGGTTCATCATCTTCTCGTATATATCATCCTCATTAATATATACATAGGAGTGATCAATCCCCTCAACCTCTGCAATATCCCTGCTGTGGGCAAATTCATAATGATCAGGGTCATCACCCTCACCCGGCTCATGCAGCCAGTTAAACGCAAGCAGTGTTTCGCCCTTTTCCTTTAACTTGCGGGCAGCAAGGATCGCAATGGTTGAGGAGTCAATTCCGCCACTGAGATGTGAGGTAATAGGGTAATCTGAACGCATTCTGGCATAGACTGACTGCTCCAGTAACCGGCGCAGTTTATCGGCATAGGCTTTAGCATTTGCCAGTTTTACTTTTGGTACATCTTGTGGATGCCAATAACAATCCATATCAAACATAGACGACGTTACCGTTAAACAATGTCCAGCAGGTAGTTTCAGGACACCCTGCATAAGGGTTTTCGTTTTATGGAGCAAAAGAGCATTGACCATATAATTAGCAACAGCTTCGTCATCCAACCGGGTGGATATCTCAGGATGCTTTGCCATGGCTTTAAGATCATTGCCGCAAAAAAAGAGATCATCTGTCACATGGAAATAAAAAGGTTTAATGCCAAGATGATCACGGACACAAAATAACTCCTGCTTTATGGAGTCCCAGATCACAAAAGCAAAATCACCCAGTAAATATTGAGGGCACTCCTGTCCCCAATGGGCATAGGCAGCAAGAATCAGATCACTGTCTGTTACAGTGGATCTGTCCACTTTATGAACGGTTAGTTCTTCCTGCAACTCCTCTCTATTATCCAGACGAATATCACAGGTGATCACGCCATTTTTATGTACAACAGGCAGGTGTTCAAATTTAGATTCAGGAGTATTCCACAGCATAGCGTGGGACAGAGCAACATGCCGGTCACACCACATTTTCTGATTATCCGGTTTCCAATACCCTAAACCTTCATCAAGTTGTGTCAGAAGAGCCGGGTCAATGGATTGACCTCTGCGTTGCAACAGGCCGTAAAAAGTACTCATACAAGCTCCAGACTGTGTTTACAAATGGTATCATGAACCTCGGGTAACCTCTTAAAATCCCGGGGTACAGTAACATTAAAGAAAGGGACAGAATTAAGAAGTCTGGACAGATATAACAGTCGTTTTTTTTGCAAAAAGTGAAAATTATACAAATAGTTAGGAAAAAAAGTGTTAAATTTAGCAGCACCAAGGATCTCAGAAAGTGTAACCCCTCCATCTGCACCAACAGATTCTAAAGCGTAAAAGGCCCGGATAGGATTAAACGTCGAAATAAAATTGTCAACATGATAACCCAATTCCTCAAAACGTCGATGGGGACGATGATAAGGATGAGAACCTCCAGCAAAAAATTGACCATCCTCAATAACGGTTGGTACCTTATCATCAGAAATAAGCCCATGCCCCTGCTTAATAAAAAAATCGGTTAAGGTTGACTTACCTCCCATGGAAGGGGCAATAAACATAATTGTTCTCCCGTTCACATCGACACAACCGGCATGGAGAAAATCATAGACACCTTCAAAACTTAAAAATAACGGCAAAACAAGATGGATAAACCAGAAACTGAGCAGATTAACATCACCATGCTCTGCCAATTCATAATAGATATTCTTTTCACCGCTGCGCCAATAAAAACTCATCACATCCTTGACTTCATAACACCAGGGTTGACCCGTTTCATTACCATCAAATATGCGGTCACTATATAAGTAAACTTTGCGGCCATGGGTAGAATAGAATGGAAAACCGCAAATGACAGCCCGCCTTAATTCTGCAGGAACAGATGACAACAACTGCAGACGATGCCCCATTGAAGGAGCCACGGGAAGATTGAGCGGAAAATCAACATCACTGACAATTTCAACACCATAGATATTCATGACCCTCCCCAGGTAAAAACCGAAATTATAGTAAAGTTTTCATGCCCTTTCCCGCCGGTTATAATCGTATCACCCGCTTGTGCCCAGGCATGGGCTTCAAGGGGGTCAGCTCTCTCAGCATCTTTACGAAGACCAAGATATAACTGCCCGGGCACCCCCCGTCTCTGTAACATTCGATAAGCTGTCAACGCCTGGGGAAGACACACGCTCTGCCAGGGGGTATGGGCTGCAGCCTGACGAATAGAACAGGCAACAATGGACAACATGGATTGTTGCTGAAGATTAAGTAACTTAATAACAACATCTGATTCAGCAGATTGAACCAGAGAATGAGTAAGCCATCTAAAGGGAAGTGTTAAGATAGCAAACCTTATCACTCCAAGAAGAACATATGCTTCAATAAATGCAATTTTATGTATTCGATTTAAGGAAATAAATTTTCTAATAAGGTTTATCAAACAAAGGTCTCTCAATGTACTACGATAAATCCACCATCCACGAGTTCAGATAAGAATTCTTGTAAATCATCCAAACACTGTTGTGATTCAACATCATACTCTAAAAAAATTTCATTAAGTAAATTTTGAAGTGAGATACCTTCCTCAATCAAACTCCAGACAAAGGTGCCAATATCATCAAGACCAACATACACACCTGATTCCATATCAAGAATTACTGTTTCTCCATCGATCTCTGTGGATATTTTTCCATCAGCCCTTGATATAATATTTTCTAAATTTATTATCATATTATCTCACTTTACTTTAACAAAGTATACGCTCAAAACCTAACAGACTCTTATCAGCTTGACAAGAAGCAATCACTGTTATAATTATGATAAAAATACAATTTAATAAAATAATTAAATATTACCCGTTGATAAAACCATCTTTAATATTACAAGCAGATAATGAATTCCCATACAAAATATTTTAAAATTGGAGGTTTTACAATTGAAGTAAACTCTGAACTTCCCTTTAAATCTGATACTTTTCATCCAAAAATAAAACAATTTGAAATAGATAATCCTGAAAAAATCAATATAGTGATCAATCACCATTTTAAGGATAAAATCAGTGCTCATGGGCTGATTAAAGATAGAATCTATTATAAAAAGCCTTTGGCAATTTTCAAAAACAAAGACAGTTTGATCTATGAATGGATAAATGACTACTCCCCGTACAGGGCATGCCATAGGAAAATAATCACAAATATCGAGCATACGAAATTTGATACATATAATGATAGACAATTAACAAATTCTTTTTTACAAGGTCAACTTACTGAAATTTCTCTGCTGCCTACTGATCAAATTTTTCTTTGCAGAGCTTTAGCATACAGCCGCAACCAGGGATGCATCATGCACTCAATGGGATTGATTCACAACAACAACGGATATCTGTTTCTCGGGCATTCTGAGGCGGGCAAATCAACAATGGCCAGAATTATGAAAGACTATTCAACCATCCTTTGTGATGATAGAAATATTATTAGAAAATACAATAAAAATTATATATTATCCGGAACATGGCGGCATAGTGATTTTACTGAAATATCTTCTTCCTCTGCCAAGCTTAAAGCTATTTTTTTTCTCAATCAATCAGCAACAAATCAAATTGAACGCATAACTGATAATAAAATATGTTTTAAAAAACTTTTAAGCTGCCTGACTAAATCTGTTACAACTGATGCATGGTGGGATTTATCCATCGACTTTTTAGATACTCTTTCCAGATCTGTAGAGTGCTGGGATTTAAAATTTGACAAAAGCGGCAAGATAAGAGAACATATAACAAATTTATATAATTAATATTTACTATTATCCGTATATACGCATTGAGGAAAAGATGAGATGCAAATAGAATTAAACAAAATTTATATACCTTCTAAAAAAATAGTTTCAAGATTAATTGACGACACACTGATTATCGTTCCTGTTGAAACTGGTACAGGATCTGTTGATTTTGATGAATCATTGTATTCACTCGAAGAGACAGGGAAAAAAATTTGGGAAAAACTCAACAGTCATATAACCATTCAACAATTATGTTCTGATCTTGCCAATGAATATAACGCATCTAAAGAAACAATAACCAAAGATGTTACAGATCTTATGCAAGATCTTTTAAAAAAGGGGCTTATTGTTGAATATCAATAATGAATGATTTTATATTAACTGACAGTTTGTTTTGCAAACTTGTTAAATCAATACCAGCAGATAAAACCATAAACCATATAAAAGTACAGGGTCATGGCAGCAGCATGTCTCCTTTTTTAAAAAATAATGAGACTTTATTTATTAAACCGGTAAAAAAGAAAACAGAAATCAAAACTGGAGATATTATTGCTGTTACTGATAAAAATGAAGAAAAGATAATTGTTCACAGGGTAATAAGTCAAAAAAAAAATATATGTCTGCTTAAAGGTGACAACTGTAAAAAAAAGGACGGCTGGTTCACAAAAAAACAGGTGCTTGGAATTATTACCCAAAAAAAAAAGCAATCTGGAAAAATTATCTGTTTTTTCAGATGGGAGAGCATCTTAATTGCTTTTCTTTCAAAAACTGGATTTTTAAATTCTATTTTACTTCCCTTTGGAAGATTATTGAAAATCAAATTGCAAAGATTTTAAAATATGGCAAAGACGCTGACATTCTCAGACTTTCATCTCTTTAAAAATGCAAAACAGCAGCGCCGTCTGCTTGATCTTACGCTGGAGTTAACAGCAAGGTGCAACAATAATTGCAATCACTGCTATAATAACCTACCCCAAAATGATTTAAAAGCCAAAAAAAAAGAACTTACAACCAGCAAAATAAAGGAGATTATAGATCAGGCATTTGATTTAGGTGTTCTAAGAGTGCTTTTTACAGGCGGCGAAGCTCTTTTAAGAGACGATTTTTTTGATCTGTATAAATACACTAAAAAAAAGGGCTGCCTTGTGTCGGTTTTTACAAATGCAACTCTGATTTCTGAAGATCACATTAAACTATTTAAAAAATATCCACCAAGAAGATTGGAAGTCACCGTTTATGGTACTTCAAAAGAGCAGTATGCAAAAGTTACAAAAACAGATAATTTTTCAAAGTTTAAATCAGGACTTGACAGACTTTTTTCAGCATCAATCCCTGTAACGTTAAAAGCCATGGTGTTTCAATCAACTCTTGCTTTTTTACAGGATATAACCCAATTCAGTACAAAGATTTCACACACAAATTTCAGATATGATCCTTTTTTAACCCTTAGAACAGATAAAGATCCAAAAAAAAATCTTAAAATCATCAAGGAAAGGCTGTCTGTAACGGATATTATAGAATTGGAAAAACATGATTCAGCACGGTTAGAAGCCGTCAAAAAAAGAGGATTTAATATTTCAAAAGAGCAAAAGCAGTCAACTTCTCCTGAAAGACTTTTTAAATGCGGGGCTGGCCAATTTGGCTGTTTTATAAGTTATGACGGTTTTCTCAGATTATGCGGATCATTAGTCAACAAAAAATGCGTATACGATTTAAAAAAAGGTTCTTTAAAATATGCATGGGAAGAATTTATTCCTGAAGTACTGATGATGACTTCTAAAAAACAATCCTATATTGAAAACTGCGGCATTTGTAAAATCCGGGATATTTGTATGTGGTGTCCGGCATCTGCGGAACTGGAAACTACAAAACTGAACGAGCATGTACAATATTTTTGCGATCTTGCAAAACAACGGTATGAGTTTTGCATTCAAAATTAACAAACAGAATAAAAAAACAGAATATATTAAAACAAAGGAGATATAGTATGAAAAAAAAAAGAGTGGAAAAAACCAGAACTGATAATCATTAAACGAGATAAACCTGAAGAAAATGTTCTGTTGAGTTGTAATATTGTGGATGAGGACGGCTGTACACAAGCCAATCAATACTGACAGCATTTTCATACAACCCATAGGGTGTTGTAGTAATTGTTAAAAAATTCAAATATTTATTAATATTCTTAATCTTTATTTATCCTGTAGCAGCCTTTGCAGCACCCATTGCTTCTCTCTCAACCTATGCAGCAGGAAAGAGCGATATGGATGGAGTGTTGGTTGATATTGATTTGTTAATAATCCTTAGGATATGACCGGTCTGGAATGCAGAGCATTATCTTACAGCAACTGCCATGAGTCTGTCGGTGATCATAGGCTGTATAAGGTGACTGCCACCAAAGGGATAAAACCATTGTGAAAAAGTTTTCTTAGAATATTATATTTTTTCTATATAGTTACATTAATAGCCAATTTGATGACAGTTTTTTTATTGATAATTCTTTCTCATAAAAATCTTATGTAATAACCTCCCTGTAGTAAATTGGCAGACAGGAATGTTATCCTCCAAGTAAGTTGAATTTCACCTATTCAATTTTAGTAAGTAATAAATGTAATGAAACTATGTAAATAAATACATAACGATATGTAAAAAATGTAATGAACTATGTAAATAAATACATAATAATATGTAAAAAATATAATAATTCTTGTTTTTTTAAGTTCCTTAAAATTGCTAATTTAATTTTGTAAAAAAGTTTATAGACAAGATATTCAGACAGTTAGAGTGTATTATAAATATAAATATTATCTATGGCACCCAAAATGCATAACAAGTATACAGATTACGAATTCTATTAAAGCAATTGTAGAAAGGAGTCAAAAATGAAAAAATTATTAGTGCTGATTGGATTTTTATTAATTTGCTTGGTTTCTAATCCTGTATCGGCGAGCATAATTGATGTTGGGTCTCATGTAAGTACTTATACAGGCAAGACACGTGGTTTCTGGTTCACGGCCCCTGCAGATTTTATAATAACAGGATTGGGGCTTCCGACAGATGCAAGTTCTGAAAACTTTGATGTTTCCGTATTGCATTTTAACGGAGTTCCCCAACAGTGGCCGGTGGAAACTTCTGACTTTGATACATTATTTCTTTCTCGTGATAATGTTGGATCTAATTTATTGAGTACAGACATACATATATTTAGTGGTGATATGATTGGGATTTTGGGATCTCGTGGCGCTAATTCCACAAATTCGTATGGCACAAATTATCTAACTGATATTTTAGGGTTTGATGTCACATTAAACCGTTTATTAATGCAGGATGATTTACGCAGTTACGATCCTGTTACTATTGGAGTCTCCAGTAGTGCGATCCATACTATTGGTCGAGTTCTTATGGATACTGAATCGCCAATGCACACTCCTGAGCCGACAACAATTCTCCTCTTTGGCATTGGCCTTCTTGGCCTTGCAGGAGTTAACAGAAAGAAACAATAATAAATTAAAATAGTCGAACCGCAAAGCAGGGTCATTCATTTGGCTCTGCTTTTTTTTGTGTAAAACAGGAAATCAAATTTTGGAATAAGAACTTTTTTATCCGGGTGATGCACCTGTTTTTTTCTCTTATTTTGTGTATACTGTTTTTCGTGGAGGCAAATTCTTTAAATACAAAACTTAAAAATGCTGTCAGGATTGATCGGGCTCTTAAATTTGTCTATCAGGCAGCGCCTCTCTACTCAATATTTTCAGCATGTGTGGTAATTGTTCTCGGTGTGCTGCCCCTTGTCTCTTTATACTTGATAAAACTGATTATTGACTCTGTTACAGGGCTTGAATTCGGAGCTGAAACCGGTCTGCTTGATCACGATTTCTCAAAGCCACTTTTGTATATTGGGATGGCGTGTGGCATCGGACTTTTAACAGCTTTTTTCAATTTTTTGTCTGATTATTTGAAAAAGGCGCAATCACTGGCTGTTGCTGATTATATGTTCTCTGTGCTCCATGAAAAATCGATTCAGGCTGATCTTGAGTTTTATGAATCATCAAAATACAGAGATACCTTGTTCCGGGCGCAAAGTGAGGGGCCATATAGGCCCACAAGCATTGTAAACGGCCTGTTTGCAGCGGGTCAGAGCGCTGCCTCTTTTGCTGCAGTTTTCTGGCTGCTGTTCATGTTTAATCCTCTGCTCCCTGTTATCATGGTTGCAGCATCAATCCCGGGAGTGCTGCTGCGCTTGAAATACTCTGAAAAAATATATTCATGGCAGGAGAAGAGAACCGAAGATGAGCGCCGTGCTTATTATTTTCACAGGATGCTTACTGGAGATGAACACGCAAAGGAGTTCAGGCTCTTTAATCTTGGCAGACATTTTATTGATCAGTTCAAAACCATAAGGGCTGTATTGAAAAATGAAAAGCTCTATTTTGAAAAACGAAGAGCTTTTGGTGACTTTATTGCCCAGTCAAGCGCTACTGTGACTGTTTTTGCCTCTTTTGTCTATATTGCTTTTAAAACTGCACAGGGTACAATCACACTTGGGGATATGGTCATGTATTTTCAAGGTTTTCAAAAAGGACTCGGGTTTCTGAAAACCCTTCTTGAAAGCGGGGCTCAGATGTATGAAGACAATCTGTTCTTGTCCCATCTTTATGAATTTCTTAAATTAGAACCTGATATAAAAGATCCTGCATCGCCTTTGAAAATTCCCGACAAAATAAAACAGGGTATTGAATTTAAGGGTGTGAATTTTTTTTATCACAATTGTAATAAAAATGTTATCAATTGTCTGAATTTTCACATAGGCAAAGGAGAAATTGTTGCACTTGTCGGTGAAAATGGATCTGGAAAATCAACAATCGTAAAACTGCTTTCAAGACTTTACGATCCGCATAAAGGTGAAATTTTACTCGACGGCCGGAATATTAAAAATTTTAAGATCAATGATTATAGGAAAAAAATCAGTGTTGTTTTCCAGGATCATATAAAGTATCAACTGTCAGTAAAGGAAAATATCTATCTTGGAGACATCGGACAGAAAGATAATCTATCTGAAATTAAAAAAGCTGCAGCAAAGGCTGGAGCAGGTAAAAAAATTTCTGACTTTGCTTCCGGATATGATACAATTCTGGGCAGGTGGTTCAAGGATGGTGAGGAATTGAGCATGGGGCAGTGGCAAATGATGGCAATTTCAAGAGCTTTTTTCAGAGGGGCTGAATTTGTTATTCTTGACGAACCTTCAAGCGCACTTGACCCTGAAACTGAGATGAATATTTTTTCCAGGCTTAAAAAACTTATAAAGGGCCGTTCAGCTTTGATAATCAGCCATAGATACTCTACTGTTAAAATGGCAGATAAAATTATTGTTCTTGATAAAGGAGAGATTATTGAACAGGGAACGCATGCGCAATTGATAGAGAAAAACAAAAAATATGCAGGACTGTATCGCACTCAGGCTATGGGTTATAAGGTGTGAAAAATTACTTGTGATACGGGTGGCCGGGCTGGATTTTTTTTGATATCTGTCATTTTTTGTCACAAAGAAGCAAAAAATGTCATTTTACAGTTGAAATAGTGATTTTTTATATATATAGTACGAAACTATTTTTTAAATTGAAGAGGCTGCAATGAAAGTAAGACAGGCGATAATGAGAATTCAAAAGATGTGCTGGAACTTTTAAAAAATGGGGTTGCCTATCTGGCATACTATTTGCTGTAATCCTTTAGCTAAACAGTCTTTTAAATACTGAATACTAAAATATATACATAATCTATGAACAGGAGAAACAGATGAAGAATTTATTTTTAACAAGCCTATTTTTAATAATCGGGATAGGTTTTTTTGTCAGCCCGGGTTTTGCAGAAGAAAATAATAAGGCATGGGTGCCGGAATATATAAAAGCGCTTCAGGAAGGAAAGGCAATGATCAAATCAGGCGGCCTTTCTGAAGAGACCGTTCTCGCAGAAGCTGTCAAACAGGCAATAGTAATTAACAACGCCCCGGCATACCAGGCAATGAAAATTGCTGTTGATCTTAAATACGACCCATACTTTGTTATTAAAAACATCTTCAGCCACGGCGGTGATATAGATCTGAATCAGCTCTGTCTGTATGCAACTAAATATGGAATCAATAAGCTTATCTTTATAAAGGCAAGTAAGGATGCTGTATCTCCCCTTGGAGAACCTGTATTTTCCAGAGACGAACTTGCTCAATGTAAATGTATGCAGGAGATAGGCCTTGGATATCATGAACCTGTTGCCGAAATGCCGGATGCTGTAACACCGCCACCTAAACCAGCACAATTTTCAAAATCAAGCCCGACATAGATAGAAACATATTCCCTGCTGAGAGTAATATTGGTTATCTTCTCAACTACGAGATAAATTATAACAAAAAAGGTTCTGCGATATTTTTCAGGACCTTTTTATTGACAAACCCTGCAACACAAAGATAGTATCATCATTCACTTTTTAATTTTATATGGAGAGTAAAAACAAAAATGCAATATAAAAGAAATTTAAAGAGGTTTTTTCTTACTGTTTTCTGTATATTTTTTTTAAGCCAGTATTTATATGCTGCAGACGATATAACTGTGGACCAGCCAAAATCAAAAGATGACTCTGTTACCATACCCGCAGGTCAATCAAAAAAAGGAATTGATGCAGATGTTTTTGGTAAAAAAGCAGGCAACTATCATCCGTTTTTGCTTTTTGAAGAACTCTACACTGACAATATGTTTGCAACCGAGTCAAATGAGCAGAGCAGTTTTATCACAACCATTGCTCCAGGACTCTGGCTTGCTTTTCCTGCGAACAGAGAAAAAATGCTATCTGTTGAGACCACGACTGCATCCCCCGGCGGACTACAACTGAGCCGTCTCAATAAAAAAACCACAAGGCAGTATCAAGTTTATGCTTTATACTCTCCTGAACTTGTAACATATTCTGATTCTTCTGGAGACGACCATGTAAATCACAGGGCAGAAGCTCTTTTTCAATATAATTTCGATTCAGGTCTATCTTTTGATTTTATTGATCTTTTTAACGATAAAGAGGAAATCGCAGGCAATGGTATTACAGAAACATTTTACAAGTATCAAGATAATCTTTTTGACTTTATAACAACTTATGTTACGCCATCTGACAAGTTGAAACTGCAGCTGCAATATTCAAATTACAATCTTGATTGGAACCAAGAGGAGATTCAATACAGGGACAGGCAGGATAATTCCATTGGAGTATCTGTTTTCTATAAATTCTGGCCCAAAACTTCTCTGTTTGCAGAATATGAGTATTCAGATATTGATTTTGATTCCGGCTCAACATTTGACAGTGAAGAAAACCGATACTATGGCGGCATAAACTGGGATGTGACAGCCAAGACAAGAGGCACTGTTAAACTGGGTTATATTGATAAAGAGTTTGACCTGTCAAATGCAAACGATCAGGACTCTTTTTCCATGGAAGTTCAAACCCACCATAATTTAACCGAGAAGCGGGAGCTGCAGATAGACGCATATAGAAAATTTCATGAATCAGATATTGAGGCTGCATCAAGTTTTCTTTCAACAGGTATGACTATAAGTCTGGTGCAGCGTTTCACTGAAAAATGGTCAGGCACTCTGAATGCTTCATATGAAAATAATGACTATAATGGTGTTGACAGGGAGGATGATTTATATGGGATCGGCCCGGCACTGAGTTTTGAAGCCAAAAAATGGCTCAAATTTAATCTTGGATATTTTTACTATAACAATGATTCAGATATAAACTCTTTTTCCTATACACAGAATAACCTCTTTTTAAGGGCAGCCATGCAGTTTTAACAATAGTGAAACACTCTTTTTTTAAATACTTTATAACTCTTTTTTTACTTGCCGCGCCTCTGACATTGTGGGCAGAGGAATATACTATTGGCAAAGGTGATGTGCTGGATATTCATGTATATGAAAATGAAGATCTGTCAACAACTGTAAGAGTGAGCTCTGACGGGGCTATAAGGGTTCCCCTTCTTGGAGAGATCAATGTAAAAAATTTAACAGTTTCACAAGTCTCATCAAAAATTGAAGATCTGTTTGCAGATGGATATCTTGTAAACCCCCAGGTAGATGTTTTTATTTCTGAGCATAGAAGCAAAAAAGCAATCATTCTGGGGCAAATCAAAAAAGCCGGCCAATATGAATTAAGGGGCAGAATAACTTTTTTAGAGTTGATATCCACGGCAGGTGGTTTAACACCTGATGCAGGTTCAACTGCCACCATCAAACGCACCATTAGTGCAGATAAAAAACCAGAGCAGATAATACTTGATCTTGAAAAACTTGTTAAAAAAGGAGATACTTCACTGAATATCCTGATTCAGGATAATGACAGCATATATATAGACAAAGCCAGAACATATTATGTGTCAGGTGAAGTTAAAAAACCTGATGCCTATAAATTTGAGCAGGATATTACTGTTATTAAAGCAGTCGCAATGGCAGGAGGCTTTTCCAAAATAGCAGCAAAAGGCAAGGTTAATATTATAAGGCTTGTAAATGGTGAAAAACAGGTATTGAAAAAAGTTGATATGGATAAACCCATACTTCCCGATGATGTAATTGTTGTGCCGGAAAGCTTCTTTTAAAAATATGGATGAAAAAGAGATTCACTTAAGAGATTATCTGCAGGTTATAAGCAAACGTAAAGGCATGATTTTTACATTTTTTGTTATAACTCTGCTGACAGTAATCATTGCAACTTTTACTGCCACCCCCATGTACAAATCTGCTGCCAAGGTAATGATAGAGAAAAATACAGCAAGAGAATTTACAGGCGGTTACAGATACAGATCATATGACCCTGAATTTATTGAAACCCAGACCCAGTTGATAAAAAGTGCTGCTGTAATAAAGCAGGCAGTTGAAAATCTCAACCCTGATAAGATATATGATTCATTTTTTATCAACAAAGAAGAGAAAAAATCATATCTTGGCGCTTTACAAGCCTGGATCAAGGATCAATATCTTGCTCTTAAAAGTGCAGTGGGAATAGAAAAAATTTTCTCCTCTTCAGATAAAACCATTAAAAAAAAAATACCGCAGAATAGAGTCCCTTTAACAAAAGCACAAGAACTCGAAAATATAATAAAGGGAGGAATATCTGTAGAGCCTGTTGAAAATTCAAAAATCCTTCAGATTGGTTATATATCTGACAACCCTGCCCTTGCCCAAAAAATTGCCAATTTTGTTGCACAGGCATACATTGATGAATTGATTGACATGCAGATGGAGGTTTCCGGATACAGCATTGGATGGATGAGAAAAAAGGCTGAAAGCGAGAGAGTAAAACTTGAAGAGTCTGAAAAAGACCTGCATGCATATAAGAAAAAGCACAATATTGTTACCATAGAAGACAAGATTACTGTGCTGCCTGAGCGGCTCTCTGAGCTATCCTCCAAGCTTACTGCTGCAGAGACAAAAATGAAAGAACTCATGGCAGTGTATAACCAGATTATAAATGCCAAGCAGAACCAGCTTGAAACCATCCCTGTGATTGTTCAAAACATATCTGTGGATTCAATCAACAAAAAAATACTTGCTGTAGACCAGAAATTATCAGAACTCTCCAAAAAATACGGCAATAAGCATCCTAAGATGATTGCAGCAAAAGATGAACTTCAAACTCTGAAGAACAAAAAAATCAGCGAACTTCAAAGAGCTGTAAAAACAATCAAAAACGAATACCTGCTTGCGAAATCCAATGAAAGGGATTTGAGAAAACTTCTCGGCCAGAGCAAATTTGAAGCAGCAAGATTTGAAGAAAAATCTATCCAACTTGGAATACTTAAGAGAAGGGTGGAGACAAACCGTTATCTTTACGATGCACTTGTTAAAAAAATGAAAGAGCGCGGCATTACAGAAAAGAGCCAGGCTGTAAATGTTTGGATCATAGAGCAGGCAAGCTTCCCGGAAATACCATCATCGCCGAGAAAAAAACGAAATATCCTGCTGGGAATAATCTTAGGTCTTTTTGGCGGTATAGGGCTTGCCTTCTTTTTTGAATACCTTGATAATACTGTTAAAACCCCTGAAGATGTTGAAGAAAAATTTAATATCCCGGTTATAGGAACCATTGATATTTTAAAAAGCAGCGAAGAGACAATTGTTGAAAATATACTGGGGCAGGCAGGCTCCGCGATTTCTGAAAGTTTTAAAGGTATCAGGACATCTATTTTTCTATCTTCTGCTGATACCCCCCCCAAAATACTTTTAATTACCAGTGTAGCGCCAGGCGAAGGTAAGTCATCCATCAGTGCCTGTCTTGCTGCTGCCATAGCTGAAACCGGAAAAAAAGTCTTATTAATTGATGCTGACATGAGACGTCCTGTCCAGCATAAGAATTTTAACATTGAAAACGCTATCGGTATCAGCTCTTTTCTTGCCGGTATTTCTAAAAAAAATGAAAACCGTAAGCAAACTTCTACTGAAAACTTAGATATTATTACTGCCGGTCCTGTGCCACCCAACCCTTCTGAACTTTTAAGCTCCATGCGGCTTAAAGATATGCTCAAAGATTATTCCAATGAATATGATATGATAATTATTGACACTCCTCCCCTTGCAAGTGTCACAGATCCGGTTATTTTAAGCAGCCGTGTGGATGGAGTTATACTTGTAACATGGGCTGGCAAAACAACCTATGAAATGCTTGGCAAGGGGCTAAAGCAGTTAAAAGAGATAAATGCTCCTGTCACAGGAGTTGTGTTGAACCGGTTCAATGCAAAGAGAAGCGGTTATTATTATAATTATGGTGATTATTACTATTCATCAGACTCATAATGGTCATGTCCCTTAAACTTTCAAAAAGTCTGTTTTTCTTTTCTATTATTTTTGCACCCCTGGCTTTTGGAACAACTGAAACCTGGTCATATGCTGTCATGGAAATATGTGTCAGCCTGTCTCTATTATCATTTTTTATCTATATTTTTAAGCATAATAAAGAGTTATACCATGTCCCCGGCTTGATCCCTCTGCTTTTGTTCCTTTTATATATCCTTTTCCAGTTAGTTCCGATGCCTTTGTCTGTTATTGAATTTTTATCTCCCCAGGCCTTTAAAATTTATCAGGAAAACAATGTTCTTGCAGGTGTTAATTCATGGTTCTGCCTCTCTTTGAACCCAAAAGCCACTCTGTCAGAATTCATGAGGTACTCCACCTATGCACTGTTTTATATATTGACGGTTCAGCTTTTAAAAAACAGAGGGGTTTTCCAGGTTACAATTTTTATAATCGCATTGTTTGGCGGTCTGTTAGCCTTTTCGTCCATACTTCAATTTTACATGACTCAGGATATGGCATTGTGGTTCAGATATACTCCTGACAACTCTATTGTAGTTGGTCCCTATGTAAACCATAATCACTATGCCGGCCTGATGGAATTAATATTCCCTGTGGTGCTCGGGCTTTTCCTTTTTTATAGACCAAGAATAAAAAACACTTCTCTTATAAAGGGGATTGCAGAAATATTCAGCCAGGAAAAGGCAAATATTCATATTCTTATAGGGGCATCTGCTCTGTTAATTATTATTTCAATTTTTGTCAGCCTCTCAAGAGGCGCCATGATAAGCACCTGTCTCTCTCTTACAGTGTTTACAATTTTTCTTATGCAGCGAAAAATCAGCAGAGGCAATACAACACTTATTATCGGGGTTATCATGTTGTCAGCCCTGTGTATAGGGTGGTTTGGCTGGGACCAGATTATTGAAAGATTTGCAAGGCTTAAAAATGCCCAGGGTGTTATCTATGAAGCAAGGCTTGACTTCTGGAAAGACAGCCAGAAAATCATTGACAGTTATAAACTTACAGGCTCGGGAATAGGGACGTTCCCACATGTTTATCCTCTGCACAGATCCCTTAAAAGTGAACTGTTTTTAAGCCATGCACATAATGATTATCTCGAGCTGCTTGCAGAGGGAGGAATTATAGGCTTTGGGCTTGCAGCACTCTTTTTACTGACTCTTTTTTATAAAACATACAAAATATTTATAACCCGGCGGGATGGTTTTTCCATTTACATATATGCCGGCAGTATTACTGCAATTACATCGATTTTACTGCACAGTTTTACTGACTTTAATATGCACATCGGAGCAAATGGATTGTGGTTCTTTTTTATTGCGGGTATTGCAGTAAGTGCTGCAAACACAGGTATAAGACAAGAAAGCAGAACAACCAGATTAGAGCCGGTAAAATCAAAAATTCCTAAAACAGGGGCAGCGGTTCTAACCTTTACTCTTTTTACAGGTATTCTTGTTTATAATATTTCAAATTTATTTGGGCAGTTTTATTATTCAAATATTAAAAATTACACAATGAGCACTGAGACTCCTTTAGAAATAATGAAAAAATTAAACAATATTGCTGAAACTGCATCAAGCTTTGATCCGTTGCATGCTGATTATAAATATTTTAACGCCAATACTGCCTGGTTTTTAAATGATATTGAAAAATCACGAAACCTGTTTTTAAATTCTTTAAAGCTTGATCCTCTGAATTCAAGGCATTTGAACAGATTTGCAAATTTTCTTGCAATGCAGAAAGAACCAAAAAAAGCTGAGCTTGCCTTTAAAAACAGCATGCTATATGACAAAAGCCGCGCAGAATACACTTTTCAATATGGAACCTGGCTATTTGCCAGCAAAAAGAGTGGTCAGGCGCTGAAATATATCAAAAAAGCCTTGACTCTTGATGAAAAACTCATTGACAGAGTTTTAACTGTAATGATTGTAAATGGTATTACTGCATATGAGATGGAAAAAGCTGTTCCGGATATTCCAGCGGCATCCATTGCCTTTGCACAATTTTTGTATGATACCGGAAAGGTTGAAAAAGCAGTTGATCGATATATTGATACACTTGATATGATAGAAAACATGCAGGTTAAGCAGTTCCATTCAAGCAGATCTCAAAATCAAATTACAAGATCATATTTTTTAAAAATCTACTGGTTTTTCAAAAAACACAACGATCTTAATAATGCCATGCACGTCATAAAAAGAGCCGAAGCCAAACTTCCCATGGATGCCAGAATCAAAGTTGTATTTGCCGATCTCTATTATCAACAGGGTATCTTGTATAAAGCACTTGATAAGTATGACCATGCACTATTATTAGACCCTGCAAACCGGAGAGCTTTGAAAATGATTAAAAAAATCAATCCGTAATAAGACGGCCAGTGTTTTCTTCCACCTGAATACACCGGTCATCATAAATTCTGTGCATATAATAATCTTTTACATTTGTTATTTCAATCTCTGGCAATCCATTCTCTTTAAGCCAGTTTCTGATTATGGGCAATTGTTCAGGATCTTGAACCCTTGCAGTAAAAATTTTTACCCTTGTGCCATGTTTAATCATTTTTTTAACAAAAGCCATCATTGCGGGCACTGGTTCTCCAATCATATCAGAAGAGGCCGATCTCTCATAATATGCCAGTGTTCCATCAAGATCTACTCCAGTCCATGGTTTAGTTTTATCTATCTCGTATGACTCATCAGATATCGTTTCTAATGAATATTCCCGAGTTGCTTCCTCTTTTGCCTTTTTAAAATATTTTTTTATTGAATTTAGCATAATTATTAATATAATATAAAAGTTTAAATAAAACAAATAATAGGGAATACCATTGTGAAAAAAATATCATTTTTAATTCTAACGTCCTTACTGCTCTGCACAGGCATCTTTGCTCAAACCCAAGAAGAGATATTTGACAATGGTGTTCTTCTTTTTAAGCAGGGCCAATATCAAAAGGCCGTTGATACATTTTCAAAACTCATTGAAATAGCTCCTGGCCATGCAGATGCATATAAAAATCGCGGTGTTTCTTATATGAAACAGCAAAAATTTGATCTTGCAATTAAGGATTTTCAAATTGCAAAAGAGTTATTTCCAGAATTAAAAGGTCTGTATAGTAATCTTGGAGTGGCATGGTATTATAAAAAAGAGTATGAAAAAGCTATTGAAAGCTATGATATTGAACTTGAAATGGCACCGGAAAATTATGTAGCCTATTTTAACAGGGCTTTATGCCTTGCTGAACTTGATAAAGATGATGAGGCCCTTGAGGACCTTGGAAAAGCACTGAATCTAAAACCCGGTTTTTACTGGGCAATATGTTACAAGGCAGATCTTCTTGTAAAAAAAGGAGACAATATCCAGGCCATTGAAACCTATGAGGAAGCTATAAAACATGATTCTAAAAATGCCTATGCAAAAGACAAGCTCGCTGAGTTAAATCAGAATATTCAACAAAAAACAAAAATATCTAAAGTGACAGATCCACAGAATTCTGAATATACAATTCAGGCAGGAGCATTTTTAGATAAAACCAATGCCCGGAAAATGAAGACAAAATTGATCAATATGGGTTTTGATTCAAGGGTCTTCATTATAAAAGATTCAAAAGATAAAACCTGGTACTTAGTAAGGTCTGGAAATTATGCAGATAAAAATGAAGCTCAAAAAGATTCTGCTTTATTAAACAAAAAACTTGGTATTAGCCCTGTTGTAAGACCTGTTGGTGACTGGTAAAAAGTCACACAGAAAACCTTATGTTTAAGATATCTCCATCTTCAACAATATAATCTTTGCCCTGGACATAGATCTGGCCATTTTTTTTAAGTTCTGCTTCACTGCCTGATGCAATCAATTCATGATATTTGAATACTTCAGCGCGGATAAAACCTCTTTCAAGATCAGAATGGATTACCCCTGCTGCAGTGGGAGCTTTTGCCTCTTTTTTAACAAGCCATTGCCTTACTTCATCTTTTCCAACCGTGAAAAAAGAGATCAGATTTAAAGATTTCAGGCAAAGCTTTGTCAAACTTTCAAGGGCAGTCTCTTTAATACCAAGGTCTTCAAGAAATTCATCTTTCTCTTCCTGGGTATCAAGCATTGCAATCTCGGACTCAACCTTTGCAGAGACAAGCATTACTTCAATATCATTGGTTTCACAATTTTCTTTAAATAATGAGAGAAGGGTTTTATTTTCAAGGTCATCTTCAGAAACATTTACAGCAATGACAAGTTTTTTCCTTGTAATAAAAGGATAACTTCTGATCATCTTCTCTTCATCATCTGTCAATTCAATCAGGCGAAGCGGTTTTTCTTCTTCAAGGCGATCTTTTAACTTGTTCATCAATACAAGCTCTTTTAGCTGATCTTCATCCTTGATTTTTTTGACCATTGCTTCAAGACGTTCAATGCGTTTTTCCACAAACATCTGATCATGCATGACAAGCTCGGCATTAACCATTTCAAAATCCCGCAATGCATCCACAGAACCCTGGGCATGGTAGATGGCATCATCTTCAAAAGAGCGGACAATGTGACAGATTGCATCCATGTCAGCAATATCCTTAAAAATTTCACCTTTGGCTATGGTCTCAGCTTCCATTTTGGGAAGCAGCACAAGTTCTATTCTTGCCCTTACATTTTTTTTTGGTTCATACATCTCAACAAGCTTATTAAATCTTGAATCAAGAATATCTGCACTGCCTGGCACAGGTTTAAATGCTTTTGAAGATTCTGTGATCTCATGACCTGTTAAAATCTGAAACAGTGTTTTTTTGCCTGTCTGGGGCAGACCGATAATTCCAACTTTCATTTTTAAATTATTCCCTCATAAAACATAACAAGTATTGAGTGGTGAAGGATATACTGCCAAAGCTACACACACCTCAAACCTCACACATCATATCCCATATCTACTCGGCAATATATCAAAATTATCAGATTTTAAACAGTGCAAATAGAGTTCAAGATCTTTTTTCATCTGAAATGGCAATCAACAGAGTATTATGGAGCGGCCGGGCATGTTTGCTGGCACTGTAACCTGTCCTTCCCGGCAGGTGGCAAGTCCAATGCCCGATGCACCTCCTGTGACAATAACAACCCTTTTTTGGAAATAGCTGTAATCCATTTTTATGATATTTTATTCAATTGATCTTCTGGCAGTTTTTTAAGATTAAAAATTGCAGCAGTTACAAGTCCTGCAATTATATGCCAGATTCCCCACCATGCAACAAGAATCGCCATGCCGCCCAGACCATCAAAAAAGCCGAATACCAGCACAAGACCCAGTCCGGAATTCTGGATTCCAACTTCAATGCTCACTGCCCGGCAGTCTCTCTCATCAAGTCTGGCAAGTTTTCCTGACCAGTAGCCAAGATTCAGTGCAAGAGCATTATGAATAAAAACTGCCAGCATGACAATTCCCACATATTTCATAAAATACTGCCAGTTTGCGGCAATTGCGCCGCATACAATGATAATAAAAAAAACAAGGGAAAATATTTTAAAGGGCTTTTTAATTTTTTGAGCAAGATCAGGCAGATAATGCCCCACACTCATGCCAACCATAAGTGGAATTCCAAGGATTAAAAATACAGTAACAAATACATCCCAGGGGTTTAAGCTGACCTGTTTTAAAATAGTTGCTGTTTCAGGATTCATGGATCCCCAGAAAGAGATATTAAATGGAGTCATGATTATTGCTGCAATGGTTGACACTGCAGTCATACTTATGGAGACAGCACAATTGCCTTTGGAAAGATATGTCATGATATTGGAAAGGTTTCCGCCGGGACAAGCTGCCACCAGCATCATGCCAAGAGCAATGGAGGGATAGGGTTTAATAATCAAAATCAGAACAAATGTTAAAGCAGGCAGTAGAATAAATTGAGCCACAAGCCCTATTAATGGAGCTTTTGGACTTGCAACTACTCTTTTAAAATCTTCAATCTTAAGCTCCAGGGCAACACCAAGCATCATCAACCCAATTGCTGCATTTATAATTGCAATGCCTGTAGGATTAAAATTAAGTCTCACTTGATCTATAATCACCAGGTCCATGATTCTCCCTCAACAGGCTGTTACAAAACGCTAATTTCTCCAATTTATGCGTTGGAAAAATAAATTTGATCCTCGGAATACTGCATGTATACCTGTGGTCAAATTTATTTTCCGCCTTGAACTTGAAAAAATTATCTGTTCTGTAACAGCCTGTCAAAATAATTTTATGCTTTATATGCACCAATCTCTGCCAGCATTGTACTCCCTGGACTTACAGTTGTTGGATCTGTCATAACATTAATACAGCACACCTTGTTAGAGGCAAAGGCTTGTTCCAGTGCAGGTTTGATATCTTTTGGATCTTCAACATAAAAGCCCTTGCCTCCAATGGCTTCCACCATTTTATGATAATCAACCTTACCAATAAATGTTCCATTTTCAATGGCATGACCAATGCGAAGTTCCTGGCTGTGTCTTATCATTCCCCAACCAAGATCATTGGAAATCACAACCACAATAGGAAGATTTTTTCTTATGGCTGTTTCAAACTCCATGAAATTAAAGCCTACAGATCCATCCCCTGTAACAAGACAGACCCGGCTGTCAGGGTATAAAAGTTTGGCAGCATTTGCATAAGGGATACCAACGGCAAGGGAACCATAAATTCCATAATCAAGATATCTTCCAGGGTGTGTTATGGTTCTGGTCATTTCCATCCATACAGTATTATCACCACCGTCTGCCACAACAATATCACTGCTTTGATTCATAAAATCATCAACTTCCTTTGCAAGACGTAACTGATGGATAGGAGTGTTTTCTGACTGCCAGTTAATCTGAGCCAAATCCCTGCTCTCCTTGTGTGCAATTGTCAATTTATCTATCCATGGAGCAAATTTTGACTTTAATTCCTTTGAGAGATCTTTATCATCAATAAGCTTGTTACAAACTTTAAGAAAACCTTTAATATCACTTACGATTGGAAGATCAATACTCCTGTTCCTGCCAATCTCCTCGGCATGAATATCCACCTGTACCATTTTTGCGGCAGGGTTGAAAATATCTCCAGAAAGATAATAATAACAGACACGTGCACCAAGAAGAATAATTAGATCTGCTTCAAAATCAGCAGTAAATACACATCCGGGCCGTACCGGAACAGCACTTTCAAAGCAAAGGGGATGATTATCTGATACCACTCCTCTGCCTGACAGAGATGTAAACAGAGGCATGCCTGATTTATCTATAAGCTTCTCAAGCTCATCTCCTGCATCAGAATACCAGGCACCACTACCGGCTATTATAACAGGATTATCAGCCTTTTGAACCATCTCAATCAACTCACCAGCCTTAGAAGTGTCAACATAACTTGATATAACCTTGGTGCTGGTATGTTTTACTGCCTCTTTTTGCACAGGGCTATTTAAAACATTAACCGGAAATTCAAGATAAACAGGACCTGGTCTACCGCTCTGGGCAATTCTGAATGCCATATCAATATATTCATTAACCCTTTCCGCCTTATAACAGATTAGGGTCTGTTTCACCATTGGTTTGATAACAGCCTCCTGAGGCATATCCTGGAGATCAAGTTTCTCTTTATTATCAAGACCGACACATCCGGCAATCATGACAAGTGGTGTATTGGAAAAATGAGCACTGGCAACACCTGTTAAAGCATTGGTAAATCCAGGCCCTGCTGTTACCATTGCAACCCCTGCTTTTCTTTTAAGCTTACCAAAGGCTTCTGCCATAAAGAGAGCAGACTGCTCATGGCGTGTATCAAAAATCTTAACATCAGACCCTTCAAGGTATTGATAAATAGGTGTAATATGTCCGCCGCTCAATGAAAAAATATGTTCAATTTTTCTGCTGATTAATGCCTGGGCTACAAGTTCAGCCCCTGTTGTTGTATCTGTCATGTATTTTAACTCCTTTAGCAATTATATTTAGCGCCTGATAGAAAATCCATGTTTGATCGAAAACTTGCCCATATGTGAGGCGCAATAACTTTTGCAACCGGAGTGTACTGTAGTACATGAGGATTGCAAAAGTTTGAAGCAATGAAGCAGATGGGTGAGTTTACGTTCAAACATTAAAGTTCCATTAGCTGACCGCCGCATATATTCAATGCCTGGCCAGTAATATATGAAGAAGCATCAGAGGCAAGAAACAAAGCAAGTTCTCCAACTTCTTCGGGAGAGCCTATTCGTCCAACAGGAATAGTGTTACACATTTTTTGTTCCTGCTCTTCAACACTTGTATTGAAAAATTTTGCCTCCTGTTCAAAGCGCCATTTTTCAAGATCTGTCATGATCTGTCCCGGGCAGATAGCATTGACCCTGATATTAAGTCCTGCAAGCTCTTTTGCCATGACCTTGGTAAGCATTATAACTCCTGCTTTTGCCACAGAGTATGCACCATTAAACAGCGCCGGGACTTTACCTGCCCGCGATGCTGTATTGACAATATTACCGCCTTTTTCCTGCATCAAAGGTACAATGGCTTTAGACATTCGAAATACTCCATGTAGATTGACATCAACAGTTCTAAGCCATGCATCCTCATCATAGGTATGAATACCGTTGGGTACACCAAATGTGGCACCTGCGTTGTTGCACAAGATATCTATAGTATCAAATTGTTCCCTAATAACACATATCATTTTTGTGATCTCTTCACTATCAGTCACATCAACATGAACCGCAAGAGTCTTTACTCCATAGTCCTCCTGTAATTCCCGGGTGATTAATTGCATCTCACCCATGGAACCTGTTTTCAAATCAGCATTTAGATCTTTTCCCGCTCCATAATCTGCAATAATAATATTGCAGCCTCTTGAAGCAAACTTTTTTGCAATGGCATATCCTATGCCGGTTTTTTTACCAGAACCTGTAATGAGAGCAGTTTTCCGCTTTAAATTCAAATCCATTTACTACACCTCTCCTATAAATTTATTTGGCACCGACAGACAGTTACAAAACACTATAGAAAAACCATCTGGTTATTAAGCCAATTGAATCTTTTGCTTTTCAGAGTTTTTATTGGGTCGGTATAAAATAACCACATGTCCAATCATGCCGGCGATATACGATTGTGTAGTTGCTGCGATCTTTTGACTTAAAGAGTTTTTACTCTCTTTATCTTTAAAATCATTAAATTTTACTTTGATTAATTCTGCTGCTTCAAGGGCAGTGTCTATCTCTTCAATCAAGGCCTCAGTGAGCCCTTTCTGCCCTATAAAAGCTGATGGATTCAAATTATGGGCAAGGCCGCGCAAATATTTTTTTTGTGATCCTTTTAATTCTTTCAAAATATATCCTTATAAGTTTTATTTGTAAAAATCTTATTATACCACAAAAAGCAAAAATTGGTAATCAGCCATTTTTTAATCTTTATTATATTGACGATGGTATTTTTGATCATTATTATATACTAATATGATATAATAATTTGATTTTTTTAGCTTAAATAATTTATAAAGGATGTCAGTTATGAACAACAACAAAGTATCTCTAAATGTAGAAGGCATGAGTTGCGGCCATTGCTCAGGAATGGTTCAAAAGACACTTGAAGGAATTGAGGGCCTTTCCAATATATCTGTAGATCTTGATGGAAAAAAAGCTTATTTTGAGACCGCAGATGACAACCTTATTGAAAAAGCTGTAAAACAGGTGACAGAAGCCGGATACAAAGCATCAAAAGAGTAATAAATTTACTCAAGTTTTTAAAATAAAAGGAAAAACCAATGGATAAAACAACCCGGTCAGAGAGTAAAATCTCAACTCCAGGTGTCAGTTTGATGTCTTCCATGGAAGAAGTTTCTTTAAGTTGCTCCACACAACCCTCAGACCCGAAAGCAGTCTATGAAAAGCCCGGGTACAAATTGTGTTCCTATGTGGACAGATTTATTAAAACCGATGCAGGGTTTATACCAGTCATAAAATCAGAGCTTGGAAAAGATGACCTTTTTTCAACCTTTTATGTCAGATGCGGCATCAGGCGATATAAATATACAGTGACTCCAGGGTTTTATGGTATTGGTACACCAGACAAAAACAGTGAGGTACTTGTTACAGCGAATTTCAAATTAACATTTGATCATTTGAGAAAGGAACTTAATGGTGTCAATGCCTGGATTCTGGTTCTGGATACAAAAGGTGTAAATGTATGGTGCGCTGCAGGCAAGGGCACTTTTTCAACCATGGAGCTTGTAAAAAGAGTGAAGGAATGCTCACTTGAAAAAGTCGTTGATCACAAACGTGTCATTGTTCCTCAGCTGGGTGCCACTGGGGTGTCTGCAAGAGATGTAAAAAAACAGTCCGGTTTCAGAGTCATTTATGGTCCTGTCCGTGCCAATGATATCCCCGCTTTTCTAAAAAACAATAAAAAAGCTGATAAAAAGATGAGGCAGGCAACCTTTACAATTTATGAAAGATTTATTTTAATACCAGTTGAAATTCAAACCATACTGAAACCAGCTTTTATTACTGCACTTGTGCTCTTAATCATTGCAGGCATAGGCCCTGGAATTTTCTCTTTTTCACAAATATGGGAAAGAGTTATGATATCAATACTGGCACTTGTTTCAGGTATCTTATCCGGTGCTTTTCTAACTCCACTACTGCTGCCTTTTATCCCGCCCAGGGAATTTGCCTTTAAGGGAATTATTGTTGGAAGCATTTTTTCCATCCTCTTTTTAATTGCAGTTTCTTCTTTAATTAATGGCATAGCAGGCTTTCTGGCACTATTCTTATTCAGTGTCACTATCAGCTCTTTTCTTGCCATGAATTTTACAGGAACAACACCTTTTACTTCTCCCTCGGGTGTTGAAAAAGAGATGAAACGTTACATTCCTGCCCAGCTTGGAGCTTTGGTAATTTCATCGGGGCTTTGGATATACTCTGCGTTTTAATTTAAAGGATTTACACATGGAAGATTTGAAACTAAGACATCTTGAAGACGTATCAACTCTGGCGCTTGACAAAGAACAATGTATTGGCTGCAGCCTGTGTACAGAAGTCTGCCCCCAGGCAGTTTTTGAAATGCAAGACAATAAAGCTGATATTGTTGATTTCAATGCTTGTATGGAGTGTGGTGCCTGTGTTCAAAATTGTCCGTCAAAGGCAATATCTGTCAGTCCAGGAGTTGGCTGAGCATCCTATATTATCCAGGTCTGGATAAAAGGAAAAGAGAATGCTTCCTGTGGTGATGGCGGGTGCTGCTGATTTGTTGTAATATTTGAGATATAGTTTAAAAAATGGGTAATAAATTAAAGATATTGTTTCTGTGTACAGGCAACTCATGCAGAAGCCAGATGGCAGAAGGGTGGACAAGACATTTAAAAGATAATATTATTGATGCTTTTTCAGCAGGAATTGAAACCCATGGATTAAATCCCCATGCAGTCACAGCCATGGCAGAAGCCGGGGTGAACATATCAAGACAAAAATCCAAATTGTTAGATGAACTGCAGCATAATGCATTTGATTATGTCATCACAGTGTGCAGCCATGCCCATGAAAAATGTCCCTTGTTTCCCGGCACAGATAGAATTATTCATGCTGGATTTGATGATCCCCCAAAAATGGCAAAGCTGTTTAATAATCCAGAACAAAAATTAGATTGCTACAGAAAAATCAGGGATGAAATCAGGAATTTTGTAATGAATTTACCTGAAAATTTAACAAAACAGTAAAAATATGAAAGTAGATACAACATTTAACTCTAATTATTTAAACTCTTCTAAAGATACTTTTTTCTTTAAAACTATTACCAGTACAATCGATGATTTTTCCATGATTAAGAATAGAGATATGGTTCTTGCAGCAGTATCAGGAGGGTCTGACTCTATTTCCCTGATTCTTTCCCTGCTGGTCTTAAAAGATAAATATAGAATCAAGGTTGGTATTGCACACCTTAACCACATGCTAAGAGGGGAAGAATCATTAAGAGATGAAGCCTTTGTTGAAAAATTTGCCAAAAAACTGACACTGCCTTTTTTTTGCAGGCAAGTTGATGTAAAAGGCCATGCAAAAAAACAGGGGTTGTCCATTGAAGAGGCCGGACGGGAACTTCGTTATGATTTTTTCCAACACCTGGCAGATAAGCATGGATATACAAAAATTGCCACAGGTCACAACAAAGAGGATAATGCTGAACTTGTCTTGATGAATCTTTTAAGGGGGGCAGGACCAAAAGGACTTTCAGGAATCCCGCCCATAAGAGACGACATTTACATCAGACCTATGATCAGAATATCAAAAAAAGAGATACTCGGTTTTTTAAAATCCAGAAACCAGAAATTTATGTTTGATTCTTCAAATGATGACATTGCCTATCTAAGAAACAGAATCAGATGCAAACTGCTGCCATACCTCCAATCTGAGTTCAACCCTGAAATTATTGATGCCCTGGACAGACTAAGCAATATATTAAAAATCGAAGAGGATTATTTTGATAATGAAACCCAAAAGGCGTTTAAATTTTGTCTGCTTAAAACTGATACTTCATCTGTTGCATTTTCAAAAAAAAAACTGTCTGATTTTCATCCAGCCATTTTAAACAGGGTATTAAGAAAAGCCATTAAAAAAATTAAAAAAAATTTAAACCGTATTACTCTTGGTCATATAAATGACATTGTCCATTTTTCTTTTACTTCTCTTTCCGGCTCCAGTCTTGATTTACCCGACCGAATAAGAGTTTACAAAGACAATGATACTATTATTTTTAAAAAAGAGAAAAAACCTCTGCGGGAAATCGGCAAAAAAGATAAACAGAGTGGAGATGACAATATTTTTTTTGACCTACCTTAAGTTTTTCTTGTATATTCATATTTCATGTTTAATATAAAGAGGTATCTGAATGTTTGATATAACGATCACCCTGGAATGGGTTATATGAGAATAACAACTTTAATTAAAAAAGAGAGGAATTTCCTTGAATCATTTTTATAAAAATATTTCTTTGTGGCTGGTAATTATTCTGATGATGGTCATGCTTTACAATATCTTTAATCAGCAGCAGCAGGCAGGACAGGTAGATATAGGATATTCCCAGTTCCTTGCAATGGTTGAAGAAGGGCGTATTCAAAGCGTTGTGATCCAGGGACAGGATCTCTTTTTAACCGATGGAAAAGGTGCCAGGTATAAATGTTTTGCCCCGGAAGATGGAGAACTTATAACTTTTCTGCGCACCAACGGAGTCACCATAAAAGCCAAACCTCCGTCTGAAAATTCCTGGTTCATGTCCATTATTATCTCCTGGCTACCCATGATTGTTCTAATTGGTGTGTGGATCTTTTTCATGCGCCAGATGCAGGGAGGAGCCGGCGGCGGCAAGGCCTTATCTTTTGGGAAAAGCCGTGCAAGGCTGTTGGATGAAAAGGGGGAAAAAGTCACCTTTGATAATGTCGAAGGTATTGATGAAGCCAAAGAGGAGTTAACCGAAATTGTTGATTTTCTGAAAAATCCAAAAAAATATACCCGCCTTGGAGGTCGTATCCCTAAAGGTGTATTGCTGCTTGGAAATCCGGGCACAGGGAAAACACTTCTTTCAAGAGCTGTTGCAGGAGAAGCAGGAGTACCGTTTTTTACCATCAGCGGGTCTGACTTTGTTGAAATGTTTGTTGGAGTTGGTGCTTCAAGGGTAAGAGATCTCTTTGCCCAGGGGAAAAAAAATGCTCCCTGTATTATATTTATTGATGAAATTGATGCAGTTGGGCGGCAGAGAGGTGCAGGCCTTGGTGGAGGACATGACGAGAGAGAACAAACCTTGAACCAGCTGCTTGTTGAGATGGACGGATTTGAATCCAATGAAGGAGTAATCCTCATGGCTGCCACAAACCGGCCAGATGTATTAGACCCTGCTCTGCTCCGACCCGGGCGTTTTGACCGTCAGGTTATGGTGGATATGCCTGATATTAGAGGTCGTGAAGGTATTTTAAATGTGCATATGAAAAGAACTCCGCTGGACGACGATGTTGATCCTGTGGTTCTTGCAAAAGGAACTCCCGGATTTTCCGGAGCAGATCTTGAAAATCTCGTAAATGAAGCAGCTCTTCTTGCAGCCAAGAGGGATCATGAAAAACTGACCATGAAAGATTTTGAAGACTCAAAAGACAAAGTATACATGGGTCTTGAAAGAAAATCCAAGGTTATCAAGGAGGAAGAGAAAAAGACAACTGCTTACCATGAAGGCGGGCATGCTCTTGTGGCAAGACTCCTGCCAAATACCGATGCAGTCAACAAAATCACCATTATCCCGAGAGGCAGGGCTGCCGGTGTAACCTGGTTCCTTCCGGAAGAGGGGGATTTTAAATACAAAGATCAGCTTGAAAATGAACTTGCCATTGCCTTTGGAGGCCGTGTTGCAGAAGAGATCATTTTCAAACGCATCAGCACAGGAGCCTCCAATGATATCAAGCAGGCCACTAAGCTTGCCAACAGTATGATCAGGACATTTGGCATGAGCGACAATTTAGCTCCCCTCTCCTATGAAGACCATAATGACAATATTTTTATCGGTCGTGAAATGACCCAGGCCAAATCCTATTCAGAAGAGACAGCCAGGCAGATCGATGCTGAAGTTGCTCTGATAATTAACCGGGCATACAAAACAGCGAAAAAAATCCTTGCAGCGAATATTGAACTGCTCCATGCATTAACTGATCTCTTAATTGAAAAAGAGACTGTTCTGGGAGCCGAACTTGATGATCTAATTGCATCCATAAAACCGGATTTTGATTTTTACGGGAAAAAAAATGTGAATAAAAAACCCAGAAAACCGGTTAAACCTGAAAATCGGACCAAATCAAAAGAGGCTGACACTGATAATATTGAAATTGTTGATGAAACTGAAGATGATGGGAATGATGCTTCTAATGATAAGGAAGAGGGAGAACCTTAAAGTGTTTGACCGGAGCATATAATGCAGACATTTACACTCGAATTTGATAAATTCTGTCTGAAACTTGGGCCTGAAACCTGCATCATGGGAATTTTAAACGCTACACCAGACTCCTTTTCCGACGGTGGAAAATTCAACACCTTTGATAAAGCAGTAAAACAGGGGATTAAACTTGTTGAGGATGGAGCCCATATACTTGATATTGGAGGAGAATCTTCAAAGCCGTTTGCAACACCGGTTTCAGAACAGGAAGAGCTTGACAGAGTCATTCCTGTTATTGAAAAGCTGTCAAAAGAGATCACTGTTCCCATTTCCATTGATACAGTCAAATCCAAAGTTGCAAAAGAGGCGCTGAATGCAGGAGCTTCCATTATCAATGATATTTCTGCTTTTGAAAAAGATCCTGCCATGGCTGATCTTGCTGCCAGGAGAGGTGTGCCTGTTGTGCTAATGCATATGAAGGGGACTCCAAAAACAATGCAGCTTGATCCTGATTATGATGATTTAATGTTTGAAATTACAAACTATCTCCAATCACGGGCTGCATATGCCATGCAAAAAGGTGTCCCAAAAAACAATATCATACTTGACCCGGGAATTGGTTTTGGAAAAACCATTGAACACAATCTGGTCATCATTAATCATCTTGAAAAAATTATGACTCTGGGTTTCCCTCTTCTCATGGGACCATCAAGAAAATCATTTATTCAAAATATTCTTACAGAAAAAAACAAGCTCCAGGTTGGGCCGGACAATATAAAGACAGAATACGGGACCCTGGCAGCTGTTGCAGCCTCTATACTGAATGGTGCTCATATTGTCAGAGTCCATGATGTTGCCAAGGTTAACTCTTTTGCCCATATAATAGATTCAATCAGGAATGCATAAGATTGAAACCTTTGCATAATACCCACTTTTGCCCAATTGCCACGGAATATGAAAATGATAATCCTCAAAATACTCAATGTATTCCTCCGGTTATAATTTTCATCTTCCTTGCACTAAAACAAAATTGAGCATTATGCAAAAATCTCAGATTAAGCTTTTTTTAATCCTTGCTTCTCTCTTCTGTTTTTCAGGATGTTCATCAGAACCAGTTGAAACAGATCTGCTGCTTCCTGTTAATTTTTCAAATGTACCTGAAAACATGATCTTAACCGGTTTCCATACAGATAAAATAGAAATCAGAATCCAGATTAATCCAAAACAGATGGAATTTATTAACAACCAAAATCTCAATTATTCTGTGGATTTATATACTGATCTTGAATTGGACCCGGCAGGCGCATCTGATTCCATTGAGCCTGGTGCATATTTAATTCCTTTGGAGAAAAACCGGATTCCCATGGAGAGTGGTATGAAAATATTGAGCATTAAACCCTCTTATTTGAGTGTTCAACTTGAAAACAAAATAACAAAAACTTTTAAAGTGACCATACCATATAGGGGAAAACCTGCCAAAGGATATATTGCCTTAGAGCCTGCTGTTAACCCGTCACGTGTACAATTAACCGGTGCAGCTCCTCTGATTAACTCCATAAAGGATGTAAAGACAATGCCTGTTGATCTGACAAATGCCAGGGAGAGTTTTAAAAAAAGGGTGCCTTTAAATCTTGATGATCCCACCATTGTTGCCTTATCAGGGCATATTATCCTGGTAAATGTTCCAATTCACCAGCAGCTTGTTTCAAGGACAATAGAAGACATTCCCATTCAGGTACAAAATTGTCCTTACCTGGCAAATATTGAACCTTCTCAGATCACTATTATTGTTAAAGGTCCTTTTGATACATTGGGTAATAAAGAAATTATAGATCAAATCTATTCATTTATTGATATGAAAGATTTAAAACCCGGGGTGTATGCCCGCCATGCATATCTTAATATCCCTGTGGATTTGATAATGACAAATGCTGATCCACAGGTTTTTACCGTAAAAATAGAGTAGAGGAGAAAACTTTATGCTTCTTGTGATTGATGTAGGAAATACTAATACAGTTATAGGTGTTTATGATGGTGATATCCTTGAACATGACTGGCGGATTCGGACAATCCGGGATACCACAGCTGATGAATTCAATGTCCTTGCCAACTCTCTTTTTGCAGATAAAGGCCTTGATCGCAAAAAAATAAAAAAAACTATTATCTCCTCGGTTGTCCCTTCAGCAGCCCCAATTTTAAACAGATTCTGTGAAAAATACCTTAATTTAACTCCTGTATGGATAAATTCTGACTCTGTAAAAAAACTAATGCCCATTCTCTATGATAACCCCAATGAAGTGGGAGCTGACCGGATTGTGAATGCAATTGCTGCTTACAGTCAATACAAAACTTCCCTGATCATTATTGATTTTGGTACAGCCACAACCTTTGATGTTATTTCAAAAGAGGGGGAATATCTTGGAGGTGCCATTGCACCAGGTGTCATGATTTCTGCTGACGCTCTCTTCCAAAGGGCATCCAAACTTCCCAGGGTGGAAATATTCAAAGCACCGGATAGAGTCATTGGCAAAGATACCATTGAAAGTATCAAATCCGGAATTATTCATGGGAATGCAGCCATGGTGGACGGTATGGTGAAAAGAATAACAAAGGAGATGCATACAACACCAAAAGTTCTTGCCACAGGCGGTCTTGCCAAGCTAATTGCAGGGGCTTCCAAAACCATAGAAAAAACAGAACAATCACTGACTCTGGATGGTTTGAAAATCATCAGTGATTTTATTGAAAAGGGTTAATTTAGAGTTGAGATTTGAGAGTTGAGATCCAGCAGGTTATGAAAAATTGTATTTTAATTATATTTTTGATTTCTTTTTTCTGCTCCAATGCTTCTGCCCTTAAGCCGGAGGAGGTGCTTGTTGTTGCAAACCTGAATGCAGCAAAGAGTAAAGGACTTGCGAGATATTACATGAAACTAAGGCAGGTCCCAAAAAAAAATCTTGTTTTACTCTTTATGACAGATAAAGAGACCTGCACCAGGGATGAATATTCTGAAAAGGCCATTCCACCCATAAGAAGATTCCTGGATAAAAACAATCATATAAGAGCTATTGTTACCATATTTGGGGTTCCTTTGCGAATCTCTTCTCCCGGCAGAACTAAATCTGAAGAGACAAAATTAGACCAGTTTGAAAAAGAGAGACAAAAAATAGAAAATCAACTGTTTCAGGATGAAACCATTGATAAACAACCCATTAAGGGAGAGTCAGAAAAATTATCAAAAATCAAAAAAACAATCTCTGACTATAAAAAAACAATTGACAAAGTGGCCTCCTTTGATTCTGAATTGAGTCTTGTGAAAAAAGAGCATTATGATCTTAATATGTGGTTGCCAAATCCATATTATATAGGGTTTAGAAACCAGGATACTAAAATCAAACGTTCTGAAGTTTTAATGACAAGCAGGCTTGATGGTGCCAATGCAGAGATTGTAAAAAGAATTATCAATGACTCTATTGAAGCTGAAAAAGAGGGTTTAAAAGGTTCAGCATATTTTGATGCCAGGTGGAAAGATCCGGGCAGCGAAAAAAAACTAAGCGGTTATGCTTTTTATGACAGATCCATCCATGGAGCATCACAGCTGCTTTTAAAAGATAACAGAATAAATGTTGTTCTTAATGATGAAAATGCTCTGTTTCAAAAAGACCAATGCCCGGATGCTGCGCTTTACTGCGGCTGGTACAGCCTGGCAAAATATATTGATGCTTTTAAATGGACAAAAGGCTCTGTGGGATATCATATTGCAAGTGCAGAATGCACAACTTTAAAAAGAGAACAAAGTCAGGTCTGGTGTAAAAAAATGCTGGACAATGGAATTGCAGCAACCATAGGTCCTGTGGGAGAGCCCTATGTTCAGGCCTTTCCTGTACCTCGAATTTTCTTTAATTTTCTCACAGAGGGTTATCTAACTCTTGCAGAATCATATATAATAAGCCTGCCCTATCTTTCATGGAAAATGGTTCTTGTGGGAGATCCTTTATACAAACTGAACCTGGCTGGTTCATCAAAGCTGTAAAACATAAAAACACCTCAAATCTTTATGACTATGGAAGCGCAGATTTATAGTTTGTATTTTTTTGCAGGACTTACTTTTAGTATTTTATATTTTTCTTCAAAATTGCACGCTTTGTCTCTTGCTGCCATTGAAAATTAAACAATATAAAGTTTGAATACATTGTTAAACTTTAATAACTTGACTTTATAGTTAGATGTAATTACAATAATTACATAATGCTTATACAATTTCAGGAGAACTATCCATGGAAAAACAAATGCGCATAAGGGATATTAAAATCATTCCCATTGGAAATTCAAAAGGAGTCCGCATACCCAAAACACTTCTTCAAAAATATAATCTTACAGATTCAATTTTACTTGAAGAAACAAATGCAGGGCTGCTGCTTAGAACAAAAGACAGTGGCAAGCTTTCCTGGGCAAACACCTATAAAGCAATGGCCTCTGAAAAAGAGAACTGGAACGATTTTGATACTGTCATATTTGACGGCCTTGAAGAGGAAGATTTTGAATATTAAAAGATATGAAATATATTTTGCAGATCTTAACCCGACAATTGGAAGTGAGATAAAAAAAGTTCGTCCTGTTATTGTAATCAGTCAGAATGAAATGAATAAATACCTGGAAACCATTGTTGTATGTCCTTTAACTTCCAGATTACATCCACAGTGGAGAACCCGGCTTCAGATTAAATGTACAAATAAAAAAGCTGAAATAGCTGTTGATCAAATACGCACCATCAGTAAACAGAGATTGAAAAATAAAATAGATTCTTTATCAGATGTAAAAGCTGCTCAGTTACGCAAACTTATAACTGATATGTATGGGGAGTAGATACTCTTCTCTGATCAAATTTCTTACAATCGGGTAGTTTATATCTTCTTGTAAAACTATCCATTTAATGGACCACAATCAATATTTTTTGTTAAAAACCATTTTTGGACAATAGTGATTCTCCATATAAAATCACTTTTAATGTTGAGAGCGGAAAAATTTATCTTGCATTGTACTCATAAATTCCTGTGCCTCAAGTAATTGAAGAGGTGATAATTTTTTTTCAGATAATTCTCTAATTTCTTGAGCTAATTCCCTTTTTTTTGAAAAACCTGGGTCATAAACTGGATATGTAGCAGCCAAACCACACCAAATATAAGCAAATTTATAACTTTGTATAACTCCTATGCCGTCATAATACAACATCCCAAGACTAAATTGAGCATAATAACTCCCCTGTTTTGCTGAATTTCTCCACCAATATGCGGCTTTTACACGATCTCTTTGTGTTTCAATGCCATCATAATACATATTTCCAAGTTTATATTGTTCTAAATAGCTACCCTGTTGAGCGGCTTTTGTTAACCAATACAGAGCTCTGACATAATCCTTGGGTGTAGCACCATAACCATAATCCGAAGCATATGCACATGCAAGTTCACGCTGAGCATCAAGATTGCCCTGCCGAGCAGCTTTTGTTATCCAAAAAATAGCTTTTCCCTCGTCCTTCAAATTTTGATTATATGTTTGGCCAAGGATAAATTCATCATCTGCATTTCCTTGTCTTGCTGCTTTTGTTAACCAGTAAATAGCTTTTTTTTATTCTTACGAGCTCCATTCTGTCCATACAAGTATAGGTGTCCTACAATTGATTGCGAAAAAGCATCTCCTTGTTTTGCTAATTTTAATTGTTTTTTAAAAGAACTATCCAAAAAATAGTCCGCCCCCCGAGCATAAAAAATAATTAAAGATATAGAAAAGGCTATTAAAGTTGTAGTTATTAGAATCCTCTTCATTAATTTTTCCTTTTTGTATATTTCCATTCAACAAATTTTTTCACCGTTAACACCTGCTTAATTCCCTTTCAGACTTTATCTGCTGACTTGTTCAGTATGTTCTTGATTTGTGCTTTAAATGCGTCATAAATAAACCATACACCTATAAATAAGATGGGAATTCCTATTATCATTGTTGATGCGCCTATGCCAACAAGAATTAGGATAATACCTACACCGATTTTACCGATTTTTGTTTTCTCTAAGGGTTGCAAAGGTTCTGTATTGACAAGCTCAGAAGATTGTATGGTTTCTTGGTATTTGTAGATGCGCCAGCCTCTGTATGTAAAATATATTCCTATCGGAATCATAGGAATCCCGATCCCGATTCCAGCAGATACCAAACCAACGCCACCAATAATGATTCCAAATAACAATATTCCGACTCCAAAAATTAAATGTTTCACTTTCACCTCAATTTACTAACGTTGTGTTATTCGATCTAAAGGGGGGGGGGTGATTATTTTAATAGTTCTATATTTTTTACAGTTATTAATACTATAGTGAAATGGCGACTTGCAAACATATGATATAAGGAACCATAGATTTTCACCTTTTTACCCAATAAGGATCTATATAAATCGTATTCATCTGATCCAACAAATACCAATTGCATTCTTTTGATTTAATACTCAGGAATATTGATTTCATCCGTATTTTTATTAATACAAATTTCATTATCAAGATGAATGATCCAATATTTTAGAGCTTCATCGCCTTTTTTGATACTTGAATAATTCGGTGGGCCTGCAAACGTTTCGGGCTGAATAATACCTGTAACTGAAATAATTTCAGGCTCATAAGCAAGACATTTTGAATTTGCCGTAACTTTGGAGTAATTAAAAATACAAGCAAAAATTAAAATAAATAGAGCAATAGATATCTTCTTAGCAATAGATATCTTCTTCATTGATTACTTTATTTTGCTCCCTTTAACAAGTATAATCCCTACCATAATACGGTATTAACCAGTTTTAAATATTGATCAATAACGATGAAATATCACAACATATTATTTTTGTAAATAAGCATAAATATTTATCTATAAGGCTTAAATTTTTTAAAATTCTTCCATTGAGTGCTTGCTACATCCGTTAATGGAAGTCAAGCTGCCTGGAACGGGGTATGTAAAATTTCTTATGGTAAATATATAGAGATTAAAAAGGTTTTAGTTAAATTTTGATTGACCTTCCCCTCAATAAAATCAATACTATATACAAGCGGCACAGCAAATAATTGATGGTTGGAAAAAGCAGGAAAGTTGAAAATCAGTCTGCAAAAACTTTATATTAATTTTGAAACTCATCTATCCATATTTTAAAAAAAATCTAAATAAAATACTTCTCGGTATTTTATGCATGATTATTGTTGATGCTGCACAGATAATTGTTCCCCAGATTATAAAAACTATAATTGATAATCTGACTACAGAATCTTTTGACAGCAAAACACTCTTTTTCCAATGTCTTTTTATCCTTCTCCTTGGTCTTGCCATGGCAGGCTTGAGATATGGATGGCGTAATCTTCTCATGGGAAGTGCAAGAGATGTTGAAAAAAATATCAGAGATGATCTTTTCAGACGTGTCTTAAGCCTTGATATGGCATATCTTGATAAAGTCAAAACAGGCGATATCATGGCGCATGCCATAAGTGACATCAACCATATCAGGATGGCATTCGGGTTTGGATTGATTGTGTTTGTGGATATTATTCTGCTCGGTGGTGCCACCCTTGCCATCATGGCCGCAACTAATCCAAAACTCACTGCCCTTGCCATGATTCCCATGCCCCTGCTGATCATTGTCACAAAAACTCTGGGGAAAAGAATGCATACATTCCATACAAGTGCCCAGAAATCATTTTCCGTGTTGACCGAGCTTGTAAGGGAAAGTTTTTTTGGTATCCGCATAATAAAAGTATTTAATTTTGAAACTTTAACCGGAAAAAGAGTCAAGGAAGCTTCGACAGATTATTTTAAAAAAAACCTGAAACGGGCTTTTATTACAGCATTGCTAAAACCCCTGCTGGGCTTATTTTTCAATTTATCCACACTGATAATCATATTTTATGGTGGTTTTCTTGTAATACAAAAAACTATCACGCCGGGTGAACTTGCAGCTTTTCTTCAATATCTCGGGATTCTTGCATGGCCCATCATTGCCATTGGATGGATAACTAATCTGTTTCAAAGAGGAATGGCTTCCCTTCAAAGGGTTAATCTTCTCATTGATGCAAAACCAGATGTAACCTCTCCTGAAAACCCAAGCAGACTTTCAAAAATAAGGGGAGACACTGTTTTTAACAATGTCAGCTTTGCCTATGGAAAAAATCAATATGTGCTTAAAAATATAAACTTGAGGATACATAAAGGCAGCCGTATTGGAATTACAGGCCCGCCCGGCTCCGGGAAAACAACTCTTGTCCAGTTAATTCCAAGACTTTACAATCCAACAGAGGGAAAACTTTCCATAGATGGCATAAATATTAAAAATATTGATCTTGATTTTTTAAGAGAGAATATCGCTCTTATGACCCAGGAAGCATTTCTCTTTTCAGGTACAATCAGGGAGAATATTCTCATGGGCAGACAGCCTGAAAAAAAGCGTCTTGACCAGATTATACATGTCTGCAGTCTTAGCACTACCCTGAAAAAAATGCCCAAAGGCCTTGATACTCTTGTCGGAGAACGTGGTGTTACACTGTCAGGAGGTCAGAAACAGAGAATTGCCCTTGCCCGCACCCTTATAGAAGATAAACCCATTATTATCTTAGATGACCCCATAAGTCAGATGGATACTGACACTGCATCCAAAGTTATTCTCAGGATGAATCAAATGAATCAAGATGCATGTTTAATAATTATCTCCCACAGAATTTCTGCACTTGCACCCTGTAACAAGATTTATATTATAAACAACGGTGAAATAGAGTCTTCCGGAACCCACAAAGAACTAATTCAAAAGAGTAATTTTTATAAAAAATCCTATGAGGTTCAGCAGTCAAAAAGGGGTTATCATGTCTGAAAATCATTTAGAGGAGAGAGAAATAAAACTTGCTGACCTAAAACTTATAAAAGCTGTCTGGCCTTTTCTCAAACCCTATTTATGGATGCTTCTCTTTACAACTTTCCTGGTATTGATTGTTACAGCTCTTGAACTTGTCATGCCCATTTTTATTCAAAAAGCTTTTGATCACTTTATTATCCCTGTTGCTGAAACAGAGGGTATCACTATCTTTGGCCTCTATATTGGATCTTTCAAAATCTTTTGTCTTATTTTCCTGACAATAATCATTATTGCATTTATAATTGATTTTTTTCAAAGCTTTTTCATGGAATACACAGGCCAGAAAATTATTTTGAATTTAAGGTGTGAACTCTTCTCCCATATGGCTTTTTTACCTGTTGAATTTTATGATAAAAACTCCAGTGGACGCTTAGTATCGAGGGTAACCAATGATATTGAAAATATGAATGAAATGTTCACATCCATCCTGATATTTATTTTTAAAGATCTTATGCTCATGACCGGCATTCTTGTGATTTTATTTAACCTTGATATCAAACTTGCACTTTATCTCTCCTGCCTTGTACCTGTAATTATAGCAAGCATTGTATTCTTCTCAAAAGTTCTGCGGACAACATTTAGAACTATCCGGCAAAAAATAGGTGAAATAAACCACAGTTTTTCTGAAGCTGTTACAGGTATCAAGATAATCCAGACAACATCAAGCAGCAGCACATTCATGAACAGATTTGAAACTCTTAATTTTGAACACTACACAGCAGCACTGTTTCAGATTAAAATATTTTCCATATTCATGCCCTTTATAGGCTTTCTCGGTATCGTAAGTACTGCCATGATTATCTGGACAGGAAGTTTTGCGGTTATTGAAAAATCCATGACCATTGGTGAACTTATTGCCTTTTTCACATATATGAAACTTTTTTTCCGACCCTTAAGGGATTTATCGGAAAAATTCAATTTTCTCCAGAGTGCACTTGCCTCGGCAGAACGTATTGTAACAATACTCAATCATGACAAGGCAAGCTTGAGAACCGGGAAAATAGAAAATTATATTGATAAAATACACAGCCTTGAATTTGATAAAACTGATTTTTCTTATAAAAAAAATGAAAAAGTATTAAACAATATTTCCTTTTCTCTTAAGAGGGGAAAATCAATTGGAATTGTAGGGGAAACAGGGTCAGGCAAAAGTTCAATCATAAACCTGATCACAGGTTTTTATCAATTAGACAAAGGTAATATTCTTATTAATAATTTAGATCACAGCTCCATTAACATCAAAGATATAAGGGATAAAATCGCACTTGTCATGCAGGATCCTTTCCTTATTTCAGGCAAAATAAAAGATAATATTCAACCATCAAGATTAGATATGAAATCTGAAGCTCTTGAAAAGGCATTATATGATGCAAACTGTGATTTTCTGTTTAATAAATTCTCAGGCATTGATACATTGATACAAGAGGGAGGCCGTCCCCTCTCCAGCGGTGAAAAACAGCTTGTCTGCATTGCAAGGGCATTTGCCTTTAATCCGGATTTGATTATTTTTGATGAGGCAACATCTTATATGGATTCACAATCTGAACAAAAGGTCCATAATGCCATGAAAAAACTTATGAGAGGGAGACTTGCCATTATCATTGCCCACAGACTCTCCACGGTGAAAAACTGTGACACCATTATTCTTTTAAGGGATGGTACAATAAAGGAGAGAGGATCACATCAGGAACTTGTTAAATTAAAGGGTGAGTATTATCATCTTTTAAAAAAAGAGCAGATCTGATCAAATAAAGGTTGATATTTTGACATTAAATTTTTCAGAATCAATCGTATTAAACAAGGATTGCATTGAGAGTCAGCCACAATATGTCCGCTCAGTGTGAATAGAATAATGTTTCAGTCTCATATAATCCTGAGTTTCATCAAGCAGACGTTTGTTATTTTTACTTGACATATATTCCTCTTCTCTGTTACTGAAATTTTGAGTGAAGTAAAAAATAAATTATCAAGTAGTTTATACCTGATAATAACCAATTTTGCAGCTTATCAGGTCAAACAACACTGTGAATAAATGGTTAGCCTATTGAAATGAAAAGCAGCCAATTTTCAAAGATATGAAAACTAAAGAAACCAGAACAAATTTTATCAACAGAATGATGGGGCTAGATTTCAAAAGCATACAAGGAAAGTATTCTTTTTGTAATGATGAAAGAAGGCAGGTTCTTTTTAGTCTAGATTTGAAACATGGTGAAAATTCTGGTCTAATTCTTAGTCCAAATTGGTCCCAAAAGGGATATTCACATTCTATGAAGCATATCGAGAAAATTTTGAATAATGGATATGACCTTCTAGTATACAAAACTAAATCTACAACAAAAAATGGGGTAACCAAAATAATAGAATATGAGCCCTTGTTGGAAAAAAGAAAATTAATTGTTGGAGAAGGCGGTAAATATCTAGCAGCCCCTACAAATATTTTTTTTACTGAAGAAATATCTGAAAGTGGTAAACATTACTTCGAGGGCACTAAAAAGAATATAACAATCAATGCTTACGAAAGAAATTCAGAAGCTCGACAAGCATGCATTAATGCATTGGGATGTTTATGCAATATTTGTGGGTTCGACTTTGAATCTGCCTATGGTGATAGAGGAAAAGGATTTATTCATGTTCATCACATAGTTCCTTTGTCAGAAATAAAAGGTGATTATAAAATTAACCCCTTAAAAGACCTCATCACTGTTTGCCCTAATTGTCATGCAATGTTACATCGAAATGGCCATACAATTCCACCAGAAGAATTATTAATAAAATAGCCTTTCTTAAAAAATATTCCAAGAAAACGCTACACCTGAAACACCAAGGGCTAACAAATCATTTCACCGGAAAAAAAGAGGTTCGGGGTTTGAGTTGCTTCCCGCCCCGCATCAAGGAAATAGGTGACTCAATACTCCTTGCCGCGCAATCTTTTTTCCGGTGAATTCAGCCGTTATGTCAGGCAATCACAAATTAATTATTATATTTTATAGGAGTTTATAATGTTTAACGCAGAATTCTTAATTACAGCGTTGGTTGTTGTCCTGATACCAGGGACGGGAGTGATCTATACAGTGTCAACTGGTCTTTTTCTTGGGTGGCGAGCAAGTATTGCTGCTGCTTGTGGTTGTACAGCCGGTATCATCCCTCACCTGTCTGCAAGCATTCTTGGATTGTCTGCCATTCTTCATATGAGTGCTGTTGCCTTCCAAGCAGTTAAATATGTAGGCGCTGCCTATTTGCTTTATCTTGCATGGTCAATGTGGCGTGAAACAGGAGGATTAAAATTTAATTCACCCACCCACAAAAATGGCTTAAAGCAGATTGCAATAAAGGGATTTTTGATTAACATTCTTAATCCAAAACTATCAATTTTCTTCTTAGCTTTCCTGCCACTTTTTGTCTCGCCAAACACTTCATCACCAATGTTTGATATGCTGATTCTGAGTATTGTTTTTATGACCATGACATTAATTGTTTTCATTCTGTATGGTATCTCAGCAAATGGAGTTCGACGACATGTTGTCAACTCACCGAAAGTGATTATCTGGCTACAACGATCATTCGCCGCCACATTTGCAGCTCTTGGTATTAAGCTTGCTGTGACAGACCAATAACTTAATTTTAGTGAAAATAGAATTAAGACAAGACAACAATGCGTTCAACGCCGACCAGTGCGACCGAATTACTTGATTTGCGATCCCCAGTCGGTAACAGGCTTGAAAAGTTGAGTGGAAACAGACAAGGGCAGCACAGCATAAGAATCAACAAGCAGTGGCGTGTATGCTTTGTATGGTCTGATGAACCATGCGATGTAGAGATAACCGATTATCATTAGGAGATACAAATTATGAACAATATGCGACCAATCCATCCAGGAGAAATTATCAAAGAAGAGTACCTTAAACCTCTGGATATGAGTATAAATGCTTTGGCAATTGCTTTGCGTGTGCCAGCACCCAGAATTTATGATGTGGTAAGGGAAAAGCGAGGTGTCAGTATTGATACTGCTCTTAGACTGGCTACATACTTTAACACCACTGCACAATTCTGGATGAATCTACAAGTCAGTTATGACCTCAAAATTGCCCGACAGAATATGAAAAAAATCAAGAATGAGATAACCCCTTTGCAAATTGCTGTCGCCTGATTTATTCAAGTTGCCTGTTACAAAAAAATAGATCATTCTATAATTTTATCAGTTTCCCGGGTTGATCAGGCTTTGCAACATGCAGGGTAATATTTGATCCGTTCAAGCCTTTAAAAACTTCTGCAGCAGCTTTTTCAGGACAATTATTCTCTTCACTTAAATGAGCAAGAATAACATGCTTTAAATTATCTGCCTTAAGCTCTTTAAGTAAATCTCTGGCATCAATATTGGACAGATGCCCGGTTCTGCCTTTGATCCTCTGCTTGAGATGCCATGGATAGGAGCCATTGATCAACATTTCAGGGTCATGATTTGACTCAAGATATAAAACAGTGCTGTTTTGCAAATGATCTTTTACAAGGCTTGTTGCAATACCAAGGTCAGTTGCAATACCCAGTTTATGGGTTTCAAATTCAAGGGTCAGTCCAACAGGATCTATGGCATCATGGGAGATTGAAAAAGGATTGATTTTAATTTGATTTATTTTAAAAGATCTGCCGCATTCAAAAAATTGCAAATTTTTAATTTCACCAAGATTTGAGCAGGCATTCCAGGTTTTTTGTGTGATATAAACAGGAATATTATAACGACGGCTCAATATGCCGGCACCTTTGACATGATCTGAATGCTCATGGGTGATTATAATTGCTTTAAGACTTTCAGGCTCAAAATGAACTGCGTTTAAACGCCGCTGAATTTCAATACCTGAAAGCCCTGCATCAATTAGAATAGAAAAATCATTGCATGAAACAAAAAGGCAGTTCCCCCTGCTTCCACTGGCAAGGGGACAGACAAAAAATGAGTTATTTTTCATCTTCTTTTACAGCTTTATAGCTGAGTTTTATCTTTCCATCTCTTGTAATATCCAGAACCTTTACAGGAATAACTTCTCCCTCTTTTAAAACATCGGTTACCTTTTTAACCCTGTAATTTGCAAGCTCGGAAATATGTACCAGGCCATCTGTGCCCTGCTTGATATTTACAAAAGCGCCAAAATCGGTAATTTTAACAACTGTGCCCTGATAAATTGTACCAATCTCAGGATCAAGGGCAATATCTTTTACCATTTGAAGTGCAAGTGCTGAGTCCTCTTCATTGGTTGCTGCAATTTTAACAATACCTGAGTCATCAACTTGAATAACTGTATTGGTATCAGCCTGAAGCGCTCTTATCACCTTGCCGCCAGGACCTATGATATCCCTGATTTTATCAGACTTAATCTGGATACTGACAATTTTAGGAGCATGGGGAGAAACTTCGTCTCTTGTATTTTTCAAAGTTTCAAGCATTTTACTAAGAATATGTATCCTGCCGCCTCTGGCCTGGTTAAGAGCTGTTTCCATGATATCTTTTGAGAGTTCTTTAACCTTGATATCCATCTGAAGAGCTGTAATGCCTTCAGCTGTTCCAGCAACCTTAAAATCCATATCACCAAAATGATCTTCATCTCCAAGGATATCAGACAGAACCGCTGTTTTATTTTCGTCTTTAACAAGTCCCATGGCAATTCCTGAAACAGGTGCCTTGATTGGAACTCCACCGTCCATCAGGGCAAGAGTCCCTGAGCAGACTGTTCCCATGGAAGAACTTCCATTGGATTCCAGAACCTCTCCAACAAGACGGATAGTATATTCAAAATCTTCCTGGGCAGGAAGAACTCTTGAAAGAGCACGGCTTGCAAGGTTTCCATGGCCAATATCACGACGGCTGGGACCTCCAGCTCGTCTGCACTCTCCAACGGAAAAAGCAGGGAAATTATAATGGAGCATAAAAGCCCTTGTCTCATTACCCATGAGGGTTTCAACACGCTGCTCATCCATTCCTGAACCAAGGGTTAAAACACCAAGCACCTGGGTTTCACCTCTTGTGAAGAGTGCTGAACCATGTGGTCTTGGAAGATTTCCAACTTCACAATCAATCTGTCTTATTTCATCAAAGGCTCTGCCGTCAATTCTCTTGTCTTCTTTTAAAACAATATCCCGGCTGACATTTTTAACACATTTTCCAAATGCCCCTTTTATCTCTTTAATCTGCTCTGGGTAATCTTCACAAAATTGCTCAACAGCTTCATCTTTTAAAATACTCAAAGCTTTTTGACGCTCAATTTTTGTTTTTATCTGGACTTTTTCATAGATTTTCTCTCTTGAGAATTCAACCACTTTTGCAATGAGTTCTTCATCCTTTGCAGGTGGTACAAATATGCGTTTCTCTTTTCCAAACTCTTTTTTAAGTTCAACCTGGAGATCAATTAATGGCTGCAGAGCTTCATGTCCAAAAAAGATTGCATCAAGCATATCTTTTTCAGAAATAATATCAGCCCCTCCTTCAACCATGACAACACCTGTTTTGGAACCTGCCACCATAAGTTCAATGTCGCTTTCTTCCATCTGTTCAATTTCAGGGTTGACAACAAACTCACCATTGATCCTGCCCACCTTTACACTTGCAATGGGACCTGCAAAGGGAATATCTGAAATTTCAAGGGCTGCTGAAGCACCCAGCATGGCAAGGGTGTCTGGTTCATTGATTTTATCCATGGACAGAACCGTAGCAATGACCTGGGTTTCATAATTGTAATCATCTTCAAAAAGAGGGCGGATTGGTCTATCAATCAATCTTGCAGTTAAGGTCTCTTTTTCAGAAGGTCTGCCTATTTCTCTTCTAAAATAATTTCCAGGAATCCTGCCTGCTGAATAAATTTTTTCCTGATATTCAACTGTTAAAGGTAGAAAACTGATTTCCGGTTTTGGATCTTTTGAGCCAACCGCAGTAACAAGAACAATGGTTTCTCCGCACTGAACAATTGCTGATCCTGATGCCTGTTTGGCAATTTTGCCTGTTTTAATGGAATACTCTTTTCCATTAATAGTTGTTGTAAATGTTTTTTCCATAAATTTTTCCTATAATAAGTAAGGCGAAAATGATAAGGAAATTTCTAAAAATTATAAACCCGCATGTCTGACATCAAACCTGATAGTCTTAAAGACCCAAAATTGTGGCTGCTTAAAATTATGAATTTAATGGCAGGCATGCGAACTTATTTAAAATTCCCCTTAACATTGTCGCTCGACAAGCTGTTACAAAATGCTAATCTCTTCATTTTGCAGCAGACAGTCTATTAAAAATAATAAACCGGTTCCTGACTAAACATAGTCAAAAACCGGTTGTGTTTCATTGTTATCGTCTTAATCCGAGTTTTTCAATCAGGGAACGATATCTGTTTATATCTCTTTTCTTGAGATAATCAAGAAGGCTTCTGCGCCTTCCAACAAGGATCAGCAAACCACGTCTTGAATGATGATCTTTTTTGTGCTCTTTGAGATGTTCTGTAAGATAAGAAATACGGTGGGTTAAAATTGCAACCTGCACTTCTGGTGAACCTGTGTCAGAATCATGAATTTTAAATTTTCCAATCATCTCCTCTTTGTTTTCTGCTAATAAAACCACTTTAAAACTCCTTTATATGGAATAAATAAAATATGGTATTTTTCAACAATCTGACCTTTTTATGATTTCCTATCCAATATTCCATTCAGAAAAAGAAATGCAGAGCAGACTATTATACCATTACAAAAACATATAACCTTGTACAAATACCAGTTAAACTGCAAAAACGCAAGAATAATTATACTCCTGCCGATTTTTATTAAGCTGAACTATTGCGAGCAGCTCACTGTTTCCATCAACTAACCTTACAGATTGACCAGGTTCTGACAAAGAGGACTTCAGTTCATTGACGAGAAGCTTTTGCCCGAACTTAACCTTTTGGGTTATTGAATGGTTAACTGCAATTTTTGGCATAAACTTTAAACAATCTGACATGGGAATAATCTTTTGCATTGCAGCATCTTTATCAAGGCTTTCGAGTTCAGAAAGTTCAATTGCATTTTCAAGTTTAAATTCGCTGGACTGGGTTCTGCAAAGTTGTGAAAGATGGCCGCCGCACCCGAGCTCTCTTCCAATATCAAAGGCAATACTTCTAATATATGTTCCCGATGAGCAAAAAACCTCAAGATCACAACAGGGCGGTTTAACCTGCCTGATTTTTATACTGAAAATTTCAATCTGCCTTGGTGGTTTTGTGATTTTCTTTCCCTGGCGCGCAAGCTTGTACAGTGGCTGGCCTTTATGTTTTAAAGCTGAAAACATTGGTGGCACTTGTTCCTGGACACCTTTAAAAGATTGCACGACCTGCTCTATATCCTGTTTTGTCAAAGCTTCCATAACACTATCTGATGCAGTAAACACTGTTTGTCCTGTCAGATCATAAGTATCTGTTTCCCTTCCAAGACAGACCCTTGCAAGATATCTTTTGTGCCCTTCAAGAAAAAACTGCGAAATTCGGGTTGCCTTGTTGATTGTGCATAGAAGCAATCCTGTGGCAAAGGGGTCAAGAGTGCCTGTATGCCCTGTTTTTTTAACTCCAAGGGCTTTTTTAACACGGGCTACTGCACGGGCGGAAGATATACCTTCAGGTTTATTAATTGCTATGATACCATTTTTCATATGTGATTTGTGAGATATTAGGTTTAAGTTATGATCTCGACAGGCTGTCGAATAAAAGAGTTCTCTTATTCATCTGATATCCCAATGTTAGCAGATCGAATCAGCTCATCCATCCGGGCTGCCTTATCAAAAGAGTCATCATAGGCAAATTTTAAATCCGGCATATATTTGAGTCCTAATTTCGGAGCAATTCTTTTTTTAATAAAACCTTTTGAATTTTTAAACCCTTCCAGCGCCTGGAAGATTCTCTCCTTATCTCCAAAGATAGTAATATAGACAGTGGCAACCCTTAAATCAGTAGTAAGCTTAACACTGCTTATTGTAGCCATCTCAATTCTCGGATCCTGCATCTTTTTACTTAAAAGTTCAGTAATGGCATGTTGAATTTTCTTACTGATTCTTTCAGCGCGTGTATAGGGTTTCATCTTTAATTAATCAGCCTTATACTTTCTCTCTTCAACTTCATAGCATTCAATAACATCACCCACTTTGATATCATTAAATTTTTCAAGACCGATACCGCATTCAAATCCCTGCTCCACTTCTTTAACATCATTCTTAAACCGTCGCAGAGAGGAAATCTGTGTATCACGCTTAATAACACCATCCCTTAAAAGTCTTACATTTTTGCCGCGGACAACCTTGCCCTGTGTAATTTGACAACCGGCAATTGTACCCATTTTCGGAATTACAAATGTATCACGGACATCTGCCTGACCGATGATATTTTCATGGAATGTTGAAGGCATCATACCTTCAAGAGCAGCTTTAATATCATTTATAACATCATAAATAATATCATAGAACCGCATATCCACATTCTCCTCTTTGGCCATTATACGAATCTGTGGATTGGGTCTTACATTAAAACCTACAATAATAGCATCGGAAACAGCTGCAAGGGCAATATCTGAATCATTAATAGTACCCGTACCAGAGTGAACGATTTTAACATCAACTTCATCCTTGGCAAGATCTTTTAAAGATTCATTTAATGCTTCAATGGAGCCTTGAACATCTGCTTTAACAATGAGTCTAAGCTCCTTGATTTCAGCGGCTCCAAGATTTTCAAACATTTTTGTAAGGTTAGCCCGGCTTTTCTTGGCAAGCTCCTTTGCTCTCTGCTTTTGCATTCTATGTCCGGCAATCTGTTTTGCATCCTTCTCAGAAGCCACTGCAACAAATTCATCTCCAGCATCTGGCACACCATTTAAACCAACAATTTCCGCAGGTGTGCTGGGACCTGCGTTGTCAAATCTGTTCCCGCCATCATCTATCATTGCCTTGATTTTACCTGAATAAAGCCCGCATACAACAGAATCACCATCTGTTAAAGTCCCCTGTTTCACAAGGACAGTTGCGACTGGCCCCCGTCCTGTATCCAACCTTGATTCAACAACATAGCCGGATGCTTTTTTATCAGGGTTTGCCTTGAGTTCCAAAACTTCTGATTGCAGTAAAATCATCTCAAGCAGTTCATCAATGCCTTCTCCACTCTTTGCCGAGACCTTAACAAAAATTGTATCTCCTCCCCAATCTTCAGGAAGCAGATCAAATTCGGAAAGCTCCCGCATAACCCTGTCAGGGTCAGCACCCTCCTTGTCCATCTTATTAACGGCAACCACAACCGGTACTCCTGCTGCCTTTGAATGATTTATAGCCTCTTTGGTCTGTGGCATAACTCCATCATCAGCTGCAACAACAAGGATAACAATGTCAGTAACCTGTGCCCCTCTGGCTCTCATTGCAGTAAAAGCAGCATGACCAGGAGTATCAAGGAAAGCTATCTGCCCGCCGTTTGGAGTTTTAACATTATAAGCACCAATATGCTGGGTAATCCCCCCAGCTTCACCACTGGTGATTTTAGATTTTCTGATAACATCAAGAAGTGAAGTTTTACCATGGTCAACATGTCCCATGATTGTGACAACCGGAGCTCTTCCAATCTGTTTACCCTCATCGTCATCTCCGCCTACCATATCAAGGAGAGTCTCTTCTTCAAAAGAGGCTTTCTCCACCTCAAAATCAAATTCTGTAGCAACCAGAACAGCTGTATCAAAATCAATTGTCTGATTCACTGTTGCCATGACACCCATACCCATCAACTTGGCAATCATCTCATTTGCTTTAATACCCATACGTTTTGCAAGTTCTGCAAGTTCAATGGCCTCATCTATTTTAATACGCCTTTTAATGGCTTTAGGTTTTGTAATCTGGGTCTGTTGAAAATTTCCTTTTTTCCCTCTGGAATCTTTTCTACCACGTTTTTTTCTACCTCGACCACCCTTGTATAAGGCATCCCCTTCAATAACTGATTTTTTCTTACGCTTTTTTCTTTTTGCAAAAGGTTTATCAGTATCAAATCCAGCTTTTCTTTTGTTACGCTTGTCATCACCTGGCTTGAGAGGTTCAACAGATGGAATAACAGCGCCAGAGCTCACAGGAGAGGAGGGTTTTACTTGATCTTTCTTTTGAAACTGTTTTTTCCTTGCACCTGGTTTAGGTCTGGAGCTTTTGGCTTTTTTTCTCTCATCTCCGGGCTTATTTTTTTTCAAATTTTTAAGAACTGAAGGATCTGCAATTTGTACTATTTTAGCAGGCACAGCTTTTTTCTTTCTCTTTTTTGGCTGTTTTTCTTTTTCCTTTTTCTCTTTTTCTTCTGGAACAGCAGCTGCTTCCTTTTCTTTTTTTGAGGATTTTTCTTTCTGTTTTTCTGGTTCAGGTTTTTGCTCTTCTGACTTGCTGATTGCTCTCTTCTCTGCTTTTAATTCTGCAACCGCAGCCTTTGATTTTTTCTTTTTACCAGAAGAGGTGTCTGATTTTTCAGTTTCAGATTCAGGCTCTGACTCAGGTTCAACACTTTCAGTTACAAGAGGTCCTACAATTCTGGCAGGTTTGCTCTTTTTCTTTTTTGATTTTGGAGAAACTTTTTCAGTTGCAGAGACTGACGTTTTTCGTTCTTTCTTTTCAACATCTTTTTTAATTTCTTTTTCGCTCTCTTCTGATGTATCCTCAGACACAACAGCTGGTTTTAATTTTTTTTCTTCTTTTACAGGTTTCTTCTTTTTTACAACTTCTTCCTGCTCAGGCTTTGTCTCTTTTTGTACCTCAATTGTCTCCTCGATTTCAGGGTCAGCTATCTCTTCTGCAGTTTGTTTTCGCCTGCGTATGACAGGTTGTTTGCTTTGAACATCTTTCTGTTTTTTTTTGGTTTTCTCCAGACATTTTTTTTTGATTTTGCTGATATCACTATCTTTGAGAGAACTCATATGGCTTTTAACTTCAATTTTCAACTCTTTCATCTTATTAAGAAGTGCTTTATTTGTCATATTCAGATCTTTAGCTAACTCATATACTCTGATCTTCGCCATTTATTGCCCCCACATAATACTATTTATTTTCTTTTGTCTGCTATTTTAAATTTTATATAACTTCTGCTTGAATTATCTTAGTTTTCTTAAATTCCCTGATCTTCTCCAGATTCTTCTCCAGATTTTTCTTCAGATTTTTCTTCAAGTTTTTCTTTAGATTCTTCTTCGGGCCTTTCTTTGGATTCTTCTTCGAGCTTTGCTTCAAGTTTTTCTTTGGATTCTTCTTCCTTCTCTTTCAGCCGCTCTTCTTTATCTTTTGCCAGAATTAATTTTGCCTCATCAACAATTTCTTCCGCCTTGGATTCTTCCAACTCACTTACTGAAACAATATCTTCAATGACTGCCTGTGCTATATCTGCAATAGAAGAGTATCCACCTTTGAAAAGTGCTTCTGCCAAAGGTAATCCCACCTCTGAAAGTCTCATCAGACTGTCATAACCCTGTTTTAATTCACGGCTGTAATCCTCTTCACTGGTTACTTCCAAATGCCAGCCTGTGATTTCACAGGCAAGGGAGACATTCTGACCGCCCTTACCAATGGCTATTGCAAGATATTCATCATTTACAATAACTTCCATGGATTGATTATCTTCATCAATAATCACCCTTGCTATTTCAGCAGGAGAGAGAGCATTACAGACAAACCTGGCTATATCAGGACTCCACTGAACAATATCAATTTTTTCACCACGAAGTTCTTGAACAATGCTTTGTACTCTGTTTCCCTTCATTCCTACACAGGCCCCAACAGGATCAACATCAGAATCAGTAGATGATACAGCAATTTTAGCCCTTAAGCCCGGCACTCTTGCAGCCCCGCGCATAGTTACAATTCCTTCTGAAACTTCAGGAACTTCAGTCTTAAACAATTCAACCAGAAATTCAGGGTGGGTGCGGGACAGAAGAACCTGTGCTCCCTTTGACTCTTCTAATACATCCAGAACATAAGCTCTTATTCGATCCCCTCTTTTATAATTTTCCCTTGGCATCTGGTCTCTTGGCCTTAAAACTGCTTCTGTCTGACCCAGATTAACAATTATACTGCCCCGGTCAAAACGCTGAACAATACCATTTATAATTTTTCCTTTTTTATTGATGAAATTTTCATAAACAGCATTTCTTTCCGCCTCTCTCATTTTCTGAATTATGACCTGTTTGGCTGATTGAGCAGCAATTCGTCCAAACTCTTCTGTGTCAATCCTGATACCAAGGCTGTCGCCTATCTCACACTCCGGATCATATTCGTATCCCTCTTCAATGGTTAATTCGCTGTCTGCATATTCAACTTCTTCCACCACCTCTTTAAAATGGAAAACTTCGACCTCACCACTTTTACCATCATAATGAACCTCTATATCAGCTCTGGCTCCTATTTTCTTTCTTGCTGCTGATACTATAGCCTCTTTCAGGGTATTAATAAGAACTTCTGCATCAATACCTTTTTCACGGCTCACCTGGTCAATAACTCTTTTAATATCTGTGATAAACATTCTCTAACATTCTCCATTTTGGTGATCTGCAAGTTTTGCCCTGCTGATCACATGGTCTGATATCTCAATCTCTTTTTTATCGACTAACATCATAACAGAATCATCATTAACTGTTTCAAGAATCCCAACAAACTTTTTTTGTTCTTCAATCAACTCATTGGTCCAAATTTTTACTCTTTCACCCCTGAAACGATGAAAATCTTCTTTTGTATTTAAAGGCCTGTTGGGCCCGGGAGACGAGACTTCAAGTCTGTAACTGCCAATATGTTCAATTTGTACATCGATTAAATCACCAAGCTGGCGGCTTATATAAACACAATCTTTCAATGTAATACCGCCTTGCTTATCCATAAAAAGTCTGACAATTTTTTCTTGGTTACTACTGGCAATCTCCAGATGAACAAGCTCAAAATTTTCAGCCTGACACAATGGTTGAGCCACCTCTTTAATTTGATCAACCAGCATACTCTTATATTTTTTTTCGTCTCTCATCTGTTCTTTTATTAACCATATATTGGTTTCACCCTTAAATACAAAAACGGGCAGATGCCCGTTCCTACTACAACATTAACAAAACCTTCACCCCAATTATTAAAGGTTCAGATCATATCTAACTCACATCAATGGAACCTAATCTACCATCCAGCTGCTTTACCCCACCTACTAAAAACTGGAGCGGGCAACGAGACTCGAACTCGCGACATCAAGCTTGGGAAGCTTGCACTCTACCAGCTGAGTTATGCCCGCATAAGCCAGTCAATATACCAAGCCCTATCTTATTTGTCAATTTATTATTCCGGCAAATCTGCATTAAACAGATCAATAATAGTTTTGGAAATATTAGTATGCAGCTTTTTAATATTCTTCTCTTTCAGGGTTCTATTTGCAGCTCTGTAAACAACCCTGAAGGATAAAGATTTTTTATTTTCAGAAAGAGTTTCTCCTTCAAAAACATCAAAAAGAGAAACTTGCTCAATCAATGATTGCTTTTGTGTAATTTTTTCAAATTGATTCAAAATTGCCCCAATGGTTACTGATTTCTCCACAATAATTGTAATATCCCTTGAGACAGAGGGAAATTTCGGCAGAAGCATTGCTGTAATATTCCCATGAATCAAAGCCTGTAAAGCTTTAAAATCCAGGTCAAAAACAAAGGCATCCTGCTTTAATCCATAATTTTTTAAAACCTTTTCATTGATTTGTCCAATAGTGCCAATCAGTGTATCACCTGATTTAACCAATGCTGCATATCCATTTTTATAGTATGGGCAGGATTGATCTTCAATTTTTTCAAAACTTAAGTTTCCAATTATAAGTCCTTGCAAAAGGCCTTCCACCACACCTTTTAAATCAAAAAAATCAAACCTTTTCTTTTTTGAATACCATGATTGATCAGAACGATTCCCTGTTATCAAAGCTGCAACAACTTCTCTCTCTTCAGGCAGAGATCCCTTTTGGGTAGCAAAAAAAATTTTACCGATCTCAAATAGCTTCAGTGTGTCTGCCTGAAGGGAAATATTTTTTTTCATTGTTTCAAGAAGTCCTGGAATCAAAGAACTTCTTAAGACTGACATCTGATCAGAGATGGGGTTTAAAATGGTTTCGACCTCTCTTCTTTTATCTCTATCAGAGAGGTTCAAACGGTCACATGAGTTTTCATTAACAAAATTATAATTGATAGCTTCAAAAAAAGAGAATCCAGTCATTATTGATCCAATTTTTTCTCGAAGAGAAACTTTTTTATCCAAAAGCTTACCTTTTGCAGCAGCCATGGGATAACTTGTTTCAATGTTATTATATCCCCAGAGTCTTGCCACCTCTTCTGAAAGGTCTTCAGGCCTTGTAACATCTACTCTGAATGAAGGTATGCCAACTTTAAGCCATGCTTCATCTGTTTTCTCAACTTTGAAATCAACCGATTCAAGGATATGTCTGATTTCATGGACATCTAAATGTGTACCCAGCCGGCTGTTAAGGGCATTTGTATTTATATCAATTTCAGGTTGAGCCTGTTTTTGAGGGTATTCATCAATAATACCCTTTGCAATAGTTGTTGTATTGCAAACTTGAGCTATCAAAGTTAGGGCTCTATTTAGTGCATTGACTGTACCTTCAGGATCAACTCCACGCTCAAACCTGTGTGATGCATCTGTTGCAATACCAGTTTCCTTTGCAGTTTTTCTGATTGAAACAGGATTAAAATATGCACTCTCCACCAGTACTGTTGTTGTGGAGTTTGAAATTTCTGAATTTTCACCCCCCATTACCCCGGCAAGAGCTACTGGCCCATCACCATCACAAATCATGAGCATATCAGGTTCAAGTTTATGATTTTTGTTATCAAGCGTGGTGAAATCCATATCACTGCCCATCCTTTTAACAACAATCCTTCCCTCTGCAACACGGTCAAAGTCAAAAGCATGAAGGGGCTGGCCAGTTTCCATCATAACAAAATTCGTTATATCAACAACATTATTTATGGGTGTAAGTCCTATGGATTCAAGTCTGTCCTGAAGCCAGAATGGTGAGGGTTCAATTTTAACATCCATTAAAAGACCTGCAGAATATCTCGGGCAAAGATCAGGATCACTGATTTGAACTTTGGCAGAATCATGGATTGAAATATCTCCTATTTTACCCTCTGGCAGTCTATAATCCGGAAATGTTACTTTTTGCTCTGGTTCCGTGAAAGCACCAACTTCACGGGCTATACCAATATAACTCAAACAATCGGGTCTATTGGGAGTCAAATCAACTTCAAAAACAATATCTGAAAGCTTTAAAGCTTCTTCAAGGGGTGTTCCCGGGACAAAATTGCCATCAAGATCCATAATTCCTGCGGCATCTGTCTCAAGTCTTAATTCAGCTGCACTGCATAACATACCTGCAGATACTTCACCTCTAAGTTTACCCTTTTTTATTTTAAAATCTCCTGGAAGAACTGCTCCAGGGAGTGCGCAGGGCACAAACATACCTCCATACACATTAGGTGCGCCACAGACAATTTGAATAAGTTCATCTCCGCCTGCATCAACCTTACAGACAAATAATTTATCTGCATTGGGATGTTGATTTACTTCAATCACCTTGGCTGCTACAATATTATCAAGATAATTATATCTCTCGTCCACTGCTTCTACTTCAAGACCTGCCATGGTCAATTTTTCTGCGATTACTAAAGGATCGAGATCAACCTTAATATACTCTTTTAACCAGTTTAAACTTACTTTCATAATTAAAACTGCCTTAAAAAACGAATATCGTTTTCATAAAATTTTCTAATATCATCAATACCATATTTGAGCATGGCCATACGTTCGATGCCGACACCAAAAGCAAATCCGGTATATTTTTCTATATCATATCCTACATTTTCAAAAACAGCAGGATGAACCATTCCGGAACCCAATATTTCAAGCCAACCTGTTTTTGAACAGATTCGGCAGCCTTTCCCCTTACACATTACACAACGGATATCGACTTCAGCACTTGGTTCGGTAAACGGGAAAAAGCTTGGCCTGAACCTTAGAGAGGTCTGTTTATCAAAAAACTGATGGATAAAAGTGGTCAAAATTCCTTTTAAGTCACCAAACGAAATGTTTTTGTCTACCATCAGGCCTTCGATTTGATAAAACATAGGGGTATGGGTAACATCTGAATCACACCTGAAAACTTTTCCCGGTGAAATAATTCTTACCGGAGGTTTGGTCTCTTCCATAACTCGTGGCTGAGACGGGGATGTATGAGTTCTTAAAACAATATTTTCAGACACATAAAAAGTGTCCTGCATATCCCTTGCAGGATGATATTTTGGAATATTCAAAGCCTCAAAATTATAATAGTCTGTCTCAACTTCAGGACTTTCTGCAATATCAAACCCAAGCCTTAAAAAAATATCACAAATCTCATTTGCCACCTGGGTTATGGGATGGAGCGAACCTCTTTGAGCTGGCCGTCCTGGAAGTGTCACATCAATACCTGTAAAATCCTTACCATCGACACTCTCAAGCTTTGAAAAGGCATTTTTAAATACTTTTTCAAGTTTGCCTTTAAGAATATTCGCCCTCTTTCCAGCACTGGGACGCTGATCCTCTGGAAGCGCAGATATATTTCTCAAAAATCCAGTTAACACACCTTTTCGGCCAAGATATTTAATGGAAAGCTGTTCAAGCTGTTCTGAATTACCAGCCTGTTCTATACTCTCCAAAGCCTGCTTTTCAATATCAATAATATTATTCTGCAAAACACCCTCTCAGATGGTTATAGTTTTGCTGTGGCAAGTGATGCAAGTTGGGAAAAAGCAGTGGGGTCAGAAATTGCAAGGTCAGCCAATACTTTTCTATCAAGTTCACTACCTGCCAATTTAAGACCATTTATAAATTTACTGTATGACAGATCATTCATCCTTGCAGCTGCATTAATCCTTACGATCCAAAGTTTTCTAAAATCTCTTTTCCGTGTTCTTCTATCCCGATATGCGTACATCAACGCTTTATCAACAGCATCTGCAGCTGTGCGGTATAATTTACTTCTTCCGCCTCTAAAGCCCCTTGCAAGTTTAAGCACTTTATTTCTACGCCTTCTTGCTTTAAAACCTCTTTTAACTCTCATTGTTCAAACTCCTCAACTCTTTATAATCTATATTTTTGCAACCAAACCTCATTGCAAATTTGATCTCTCTCCATAACTGTTATGAAGCCCGGAATCACAACAAAGAATGAAACTTGATTAAAATATCTGTTCTCCTGTTTCCAGTCTCCGGTTTCTATTTTTTAGTCTCTAATTTCTAGTTTAGTGTTCCTATCCATTGGGCAGCAAGCGCCGGACCTCTTTTGTATTATCCTTACAAATCATCTGATCCAGCCTGTAAGATCTTTTTCTCTTAGTGGTTTTCTTGGTTAATATATGACTGGAATGGGATTTCCTGAATTTATATTTCCCTGATCCTGTCTTTTTAAAACGCTTGGCAGCTGCTCTGCATGTTTTAATTTTTGGCATTTTATCCTCTCCATATTTTACAATTTACAAAAAAAGATGGTGGTATCTTATTAAAAACGCACGATACACCACCATACATTTACTTATCAAAACCCATGAACAAAACAGTGTCCATTGGCTTCTATATATTTTTAAGCACTTTTTCGGTCAGACACTATTTAGGTCCCAAAATCATAGTAATAACCCGGCCTTCATTTTTAGGAGTCTGCTCAACCTGTGCAAACTCTTCAGTCATGGCAACAACCTTTTCCAAAACCACGTGGGCCTGCTCTCTAAGAATAAATTCCCTGCCTCTGAACACCATTGTAACTTTTACCTTATCATTGTTACCGATAAATTTTTCAATATGCCGGGCTTTGGTTTCAAGGTCATGGTTATCTGTTTTGGGTCGTACCTTTATTTCCTTTATCTGGGTACTTTTTTGTTTGCGTTTAGCCTCTTGCTTTTTTTTGGTCTGTTCGTACTTGTATTTCCCAAAATCCATTATCTTGCATACAGGCGGATTTACCCCGGGTGACACCTCAACCAAGTCAAGAGCCTCTTCGCCGGCAACCTTTAATGCTTCGTCAATGGGCAAGATACCTATCTGCTCACCATCAGAGCCTATAACACGAACCTGGCTTGCTCTGATTCCCCTATTCACACTTGTCTGGTTCTGTCTTCCTCGCTTAACTATTTTTACACCTCCTGCAACTACATAATGCTAAATTAATAGAACAAGTATAACCCTACAATAATAGTAGCTTGTACAAAAAAATGCAAGCACTATTTGTTTTGATCCCTTTTTATCTTTTTTTGTTCAAGGGTGTATCTCTCCAAATAACTGTTCTTCCAATACAAATTTGTCTCTTTATTAAAAAAATCATAGAAAAGATCAAGACTTTTTTGCCGTAAGACCCCTGGAATAACATCAATCTTAGCTTTTGCGTATAAAGGGGGTAATTTTTTCAAATCACACTTAGTTCCACCTCCCATTGGGTCTTCATAGGCATATACTATTGTATTTATACCTGACAGGAGGATTGCCCCAAAGCACATCAGGCATGGCTCCATGGTTGAAAAAAGAGTTAAATTCCCAAATGTAATTGGTCTGCTGCCAGCTTCAATCTGTTTTAAAGCTCTTATCTCAGCATGATCGGTTTCACTGAAAATATGCTGACCATTAGCAGTTCCACTCCTTGCGCCATTGGCAATTACTTTTCCAGCCTCCACAATCACACATCCAACCGGGAATTCACCCTTGTTAAATACTTTTTTTGCCTGTTCCAATGCCAGGCCCATATAATATTTGTAGTCCAAATCAGACCTCTTCTCTTTAAAAATGATTTTGCAAAAATGCTCCCTGCAAAACAAATTTCGAACTGCAGTTATAAATGCTTACTCTTCCAACATCCTTTTTTGTTAGAAAATTGTTGATAAATAAGTTTCTATTGTGTAACAATCTTTCGACATGCTGTTACAAAAATATTAAACTGATTTTCTAATAATTTTATTACATTTTATTAAATTTCAAGATTTATTCAATACTAATTTATGGAAAAAGAAGAAATATACATAAAAAAAGTGGTCTCAAACAAAAATTTTTGTGTCAGGGAACAATTCCAGATTAGAGAAAAAAGTTTTTTATCAAAATTTGGTGCACTGAGCAGTAAAGCGAAACGTAGAGATGAAACAAAAAACAGGTGCAATATCAGAACACCTTTCCAGCTTGACAGAGACAGTATTGTATATTCCAACGCTTTCAGGCGTTTAAAGCACAAAACACAGGTTTTCCTCTCTCCCCTTGGTGACCACTATCGAACCCGGCTTACCCACACACTTGAAGTGGTGGAAATTTCAAGAAATATTGCAAGAGCCATGCGTCTTAATGAAGACCTTGCAGAAGCCATTGCTCTAGGCCATGATCTGGGCCACACACCTTTTGGCCATGGTGGTGAAACTGCTCTTATAGAGGTTTATTCCCCTCATTTTTCACACTCTGACCAAAGTTTAAGAGTGGTGGATTCCCTTGAAAATCGAGGTAAAGGTCTTAATCTGACTCTTGAAGTCAGAGACGGAATCCTCAAACATTCCAAAGGGTTTGGAAATATCATTCCGTCAACCCCTGGAGAGACTGCCATCACTATTGAAGGAAGAATAGTTAGGATAGCAGATATTATAGCCTATTTAAACCATGACCTTGACGATGCTTTAAGGGGCAAAGTCGTAAAACCGGCTGATGTGCCTGACATATGTGTTCAAAAGCTTGGGAAAACACACTCCGAGAGAGCCAGCATAATGATTGAAGAGTTAGTGTATAACTCTGGCCAAAAAAATGATAAATTTATCCTGAATATGGGCCAAGAGACCTTCAACGCAATGATAATACTGCGCAAATTTTTATATGACAAGGTTTATAGGTCACCTGTAGTCCATAATGAATTTTTAAAAGCTAAAAAAATAATCATAGGTCTTTACAATTACTTCTTAGATAACCCTGATGCCATGCAAAAAGAGCTGGAAAAAATGGAAATGGCTTCATGGGATTTTTCAAAAAACAAGCTTAAACGCTCTGTTTGCGATTTAATTGCAAGCATGACCGATCGTTATGCCCTGGATCTTTACTCCAGGCTTTTTTTCCCAAATCATTTTCCCCTGGCATAATATAATGACAGCTGCAATCTTTAAACCCCTTATAAACCTTTTTGATGCAATGGATAAAACCTGGAATAAAATTGCTGCAGATTACTCTTTTCACTGTAACGGCTGTGAGGACAATTGCTGTAAATCCCTCTTTTTTCATCATACATATATTGAAAAACACTACCTGCTCCACGGTTTTAATGCACTTGATCACAGCAAGAAAGAGATAATCTTAAACAGAGCCAGAGAGTATTGCAATAAAACCTTTAACCAGGCCAAGGAAATTAAAAGCCTTAAAATATACTGCCCTCTCAATGAAAACAATCTTTGTCTCTTATACCGGTTCAGGCCAATGATATGCAGGCTTCATGGTTTACCCCACGAGCTTAACAGACCTGGATACCAACCTGTCAAGAGCCCGGGTTGCCATGCTGGACTATTTAATGATAAACAATATATAAAATTTGACAGAACACCTTTTTATGAAAAAATGGCTCAAATAGAAGCTGATTATGGAAAAGAGATTAAGATGAGAGGTAAGATCAAAGAGAGTGTTGCTCAAATGCTGATTTCACAATAACTGCCATGGGCAGACCTGGTCTTTTGCCAAGGTTTGTCCACAACACAATATCAAAGAGTTATAAAATTTAATTTACTCTTTCATATAAATACTATACTACAAGGATCACATGGATACTCAAGAAAAACAGATAGTCACCATTGGAGGCGGAAGCGGTCAATTCATTTTTTTATCAGGATTGAGAGACCTTGAAAACATACAGGCAACTGCCATTGTTTCCATGGTGGATTCCGGGGGAAGCACCGGCAGGTTAAGAGATGAATTTGGTATTCTTCCTCCGGGAGATATTTTAAAATGTATCCTTGCATTGTCGCCATACCAGGATACCTGCCGCTCTATCCTGCTTAAACGTTTCCAAAAAGACCGCCGCCTTGCAGGTCACAGTGCCGGTAACATGCTTTTAACAATGCTTTCAAGATATACGGGGAATTTCCCTGCAGGGGTGACTGCACTTGCTGAAATACTTGATGTGGACGGGACTATACTTCCTGTTACAATTGACAGGGCAACCCTGGTAGCGGAGCTTACCAGCGGGCAGAGGATATATGGTGAGGAGGCCATTGATCTGCCAAGGGGGAACCAGCGTGAACAGATAAAAGATGTATTCCTTGTTCCACACCATAATTCCTCCATCTCTGTTTACCCACCTGTTTTAAAAGCAATTGAAAAGGCAGACTATATTTTCATCGGACCTGGTGATCTGTTTACCAGTATTATACCCAATCTTATTGTGCCGGGAGTTAAAAAAGCCCTGCAAAACACATCTGCAAAAATATATTTCACCATTAATATAATGACCAAATTTGGGGAAACCCACAATTTTACAGGTAGAGATTTTGTTACAAACTTAGAGGAACGCCTTGGACGGGAAGTTGATGGAATAATCGGTAACAAAACAAGACCCGTACAAAAAATCCTTGATAACTATCTTGAACAAAAATCAAAGTTTGTTAATATAGATACAACAAAGCCATTCTGGAATCACCGAAAAATACACATGGAAGATATCCTTGATGTCAATTCAATGATTGTCAGGCATGATTCCAAAAAGCTTGCTGATATTATTCTAAGGATTATCCACAAAACTTAGAAACATTCTCATAAACCTGTTTCGATTCAGGGAAGGCTGGCTGGATAATTACACAATCCCTTTGGGCATGGGAGGAACCTTCTCCCCTGCCAGGATAAATCCTCCGTCAAGTCTTAAAATGCTTCCTGTCATATAGGGAGCATCCTGGATGATAAAGAGGCAGGCTTTGACCACATCATCTATTGTACCTGTTCGATTAACAAGGGTATGATTGATCAATGACTGCTTTTCACTATCGGTGAGAACTTCTCTCCATCCCCGGGTATTTTGTGCATGCCGGGTTTCAAAAATTCCCAGCATAATTTCATTGACCCTGATATTTGGAGCTCCCATACGTGCCCAGGTTTCAGTCAGAGAAGATATTCCTCTGTTGGCAGCTGCATATCCATCATTAAAAACAAGGGCAGCAGGACCTGACCGCCCTACAATGGCAGCTATGGAAGATATATTGATTACTACAGCTTCCTGAGATTTTTTCAGCAAAGGTAAAACAGCTGTAAACACCCATTGTTTAGCTTTAAGCGTGGTTTCAATTTCCAGATCCCATTGATCTTTAATATATTCACCATGAACCGTTGGCCATCCACCGCGTTCAATATTATTTATCAAAATATCTAAGCGCCCATATTTTTTTTCAATGTTCATGGCAAGGCTTTCAATATCTTTAATATTGCGCAGATCAGCTGTGATAATCATATTTTCTGCTCTGGATGCATTAAAATCTCTCTCCATCTTTTCAAAGGAATCTTCCCAGTCATGGCGTGTCAATACAAGTTCTGCTCCCTTTTTTGCAAGGCCAAGACCGATTCCTTTTCCTATACCCTTCACAGCCCCGAGAACCAGAGCAATTTTGCCTTTAATCTGCATAGAATTTACTCTCCAAAGATCATTTTTATACCAAACAGCGTATGTTTTACCCACTCAAGTCCAAGATTCAATAATACTTCATTATCTTTTTTAATTTTTTCTTTATGATCTTCAGGGATATTGAATTTATCTAAAAGGTTTTTTTCAAAAATCTGCTCCCTGAACTCATCCAGATCATACAAAGCCATATAAAATTTATCAGCTGCTGCACCTTCGAGTTTACCGGGCAGGATCTGGTTTTTAAGGCTGATCAACTCTATAAGTTTATCATTCTCTTTATTGTGCTTATCCACATTCTGGCCCTTAAGCCACTCTTTAACTTTCTGGCTGGGTTTTTTCCCAAACCCTTTGCAGTGAGGCTCTTCAATGAGCGCAAAATATTCACTGATCTCCCCTGTCTCCCTGGACCTTGCAATTGCACGGGCCAGGGGATACATGCGGCAGGATGCAGGCCGATCTTGATAAACAGAACATCCTTTTGGAGTCACAAAAGGGCACTCATGTCTTTTCCCTGGATTGGGTTTAAATTCAACCACAGGCAGACCAGACTCAGGGCCGTAATGCAAAGATGTATATGTTTTTAAAAAATCCTGCGATGATATGCCAAGAGAATTTTTCAATCTTAAAACATCATAAGGAGTCAAAGCCTGATTAAGGTCACGGCAGCATTCATTAAAGCATTCATTTTCAAAAGAACAATTAAAATTCATCAGATTTTTAAGATCAATCGGTACCATCTCTTCCGACATTTTATCTCCTTTTTATACAATTCTTAAGTTTCTGACCTTTAGGTTATTTTTATGTTTAACTTTGAATTAAGGATAATTCATCGTTTAAAATTTTGTCTAATTCATTTTTACCAATTCTCCATGCACAATTTAAATTATCAATTATCAATTATCCTTTCAAATTACCAGCCCCTTTTAAATCTCTCTGTTTACCATATATTGTATCACATCACTTGACATATAGATATATATTGTGACTCTTAGAACAAATAGAGATATTTGAAAACAGTGGTGTTTTTTAAAAAAAATTTTCTTTATAAATACATCTTGACAAACTCAGTAAGAGGGTGTTATTCCGATTTTGAAAATATATTTAGCGGTATATATTTCCTTTGACATGAAAATAAAATTTAAGAATTACCAAACCGGACAGCAAAAAATATAATCTGCCCGGTTTAGATAAGATAGTAGCACAACGGTATTGTGCATTTTTGATTAACTTATATTAATGGAGGTATTTTAAATGCCATCTTTTGTAATTGCAGAAAAATGTGACGGCTGCAAAGGCGGGGATAAGACAGCATGTATGTACATCTGTCCCAATGACCTGATGGTTCTTGAACCTAACGAAATGAAAGCATATAACCAGGAACCAGATCAATGCTGGGAATGTTTTTCATGTGTAAAAATCTGTCCTACTCAGGCAATTGAGGTTAGAGGATACTCAGACTTTGTACCAATGGGAGGCTCTACTGTTCCCATGATGGGTACTGAGGATGTTATGTGGACATGTAAATTTAGAAACGGAGTTATCAAACGTTTTAAATTTCCCATCAGAACAACTCCTGAAGGTGAAGCTAATGCATATCTTGACCTTAAAGGTAAAGATCTTGACAGTGGGCTGCTTTCAACACAGGAAGCAGATGGTTATGAACTCAAAGCTCCAACCGAGCTTGTATAACTTTATTGTCAACCATTTAATTTGATACTAATAATTTTGGAGGTATATAATGGCATTACCTAATAAACCTACTGGAGAACTTAAAGCTGTAAGAGATCCAAAGGTTGAGAAAAGAGACGTTGATATTCTGATCGTTGGTGGCGGTATGGCTGCCTGCGGAACAGCATTTGAAGTAAAAAAATGGGCAAGTGACGACACAAAAATTCTTCTTTGTGACAAAGCAGCCCTTGAAAGATCAGGCGCAGTAGCCCAGGGTCTTTCAGCTATTAACACTTATGTTGGCGACAACTCGCCTGAAGATTATGTACGCATGGTCAGAAACGACCTTATGGGTATTGTACGTGAAGACTTGATTTTTGACCTTGGACGTCATGTTGATGATTCAGTTCATCTTTTTGAAGAGTGGGGACTCCCCATGTGGAAAAAGAGTGATGACGGAAAAAACGTTGACGGCAAAAAAGGTGTAAAACTGGGAACACTTAAAGGCGGAGCCACTCCAGTTAGAACTGGTAAATGGCAGATTATGATCAATGGTGAATCTTATAAAAGAATTGTTGCAGAAGCAGGTAAACTTGCTCTTGGCGAAGACAACATCATTGAAAGATGCTTTATTGTTGAACTTCTCAACGATGAAAATGATCCCACAAAAATAGCCGGCGCAATTGGTTTTTCCGTACGTGAAAACATAGTTTATATCATCAAGGCAAAAACAATGATGGTTGCCTGTGGTGGCGCAGTTAATGTTTACCAGCCACGTTCAGTTGGTGAGGGTAAAGGTCGTGCATGGTATCCAGTATGGAATGCAGGCTCCACCTATACTATGGCTGTAAGAGCTGGTGCTGAACTCTCCATGATGGAAAACCGTTTCACCCCGGCTCGTTTTAAAGATGGTTACGGACCTGTTGGTGCGTGGTTCCTTCTTTTTAAAGCTGTAACTGTTAATGGTCTTGGTGAAAACTTTGCTGCTTCTGATGAAGCAAAAGCAGAGCTTGAAAAATATGCTCCCTACGGAACTGCTGCTGTAACTCCTACATGCCTGAGAAACCATCTCATGATGAAAGAGTACAAAGAAGGCCGTGGTCCAATCATCATGAAAACTACTGATGCTCTTGCCAAACTTGGCGAAACAATGAGCAAAAAAGAGATGAAACATCTTGAGTCAGAAGCGTGGGAAGATTTCCTTGACATGTCTGTTGGTCAGGCAGGACTGTGGTGTGCAACAAACACTGAACCTGAGAAAAAAGATTCAGAAGTCATGCCAACTGAGCCGTATCTTCTTGGTTCTCACTCTGGCTGCTGCGGCATTTGGGTTTCAGGTCCTGACGAAGACTGGGTTCCTGCTGATTACAAATGGGGTGTTGGAGACAAAGTCTATAATCGTATGACCACTGTCAAAGGTCTGTTTACCTCTGGTGACGGCGTTGGCTGTTCCGGTCATAAATTCTCCTCCGGCTCACATGCTGAAGGTCGTATCTGTGCAAAAGAGATGGTCAGATACATCAGAGATAACCCTGAAGAGGTAAGTTTCAAAGAGACCGACGAAGAGCTGGTTGACCTTGTTTACAAACCTGTCAGAAATTATCTTGATAATTGTGAATATACAACAGATGAAACCATTAACCCGCACTATTGCAAACCTGCCGGTATGGCACTTCGTCTCATGAAGATGACCAATGAGTATGGTGGCGGAACAGCCACTTACTACATGACTTCTGGTGCATCTCTTGAAGTCCTCATGGATCTGTTTGAAATGTTCCGTGAAGATCTTGAGAAAATTGCTGCCGGTGACCTGCATGAACTCATGAGAGCATGGGAAATTACCCATCGTCTCTATACAGTTGAAGCTCATACCCGTCATATCCAGTACCGTGAAGAGTCAAGATATCCTGGGTTCTATTACAGAAGTGACTTCATGGGTCAGAATGATGATGAATGGTTCTGTTTTACAAACTCAACTTATAACAAAGAGACAAAAGAGTGGAGTTTGAAAAAAGTACCTTATATTAAGATTATTTCCGATTAATTTTGAAAATAGTTTTTAAAGTACGTTTTTAGAAGAGACCTCCAGGTGCTTATTTTATAGTGCCTGGAGGTTTTTTTAAATGCATAATTCTTAATTCTTAGTTTTGAATTAATGAGTTTCTTCCAAAATATACAAATTCAAAATTAAGAATTGAAAATTACGTAACAGAAGACAGAATGCCACAGATTACGGCATAAATTAATAATTTAAGAACCAATATAACTAAAATGCACGGAGGGAAAGCATGACAACAGACAATTTAGCTCCGGTCAGTGGAAGTTTAATGGTGGTTGGCGGTGGAATCAGCGGCCTTACAACTGCCCTGGAAGCAGCTGAAATGGGGTATGAGGTCTTCCTTGTGGAAAAGGAAGCATCCCTTGGTGGAAGGGTATCCCAGCTCAAACACTACTTCCCCAAACTCTGCCCGCCTACTTGCGGACTTGAGATCAACTATAGAAGAATCAAGGACAATAAAAATATTAAAGTATTTACCATGTCTGAAGTCCAGAATGTAGATGGTAGTGCAGGTGATTATACTGTTACTGTAAAGACAGCACCGCGATATGTGAATGAAAATTGTACTGCATGTGGTGAATGCGCCAAGGTGTGTGATACTGAAATATCAAATGAATTCAATTTTGGCATGGATCGCAGAAAAGCAGCATATCTTCCCCATAACATGGCCTTTCCAATGCGGTATATAATGGATCCTGCCATGAGTACTGATGATCGAGACAAAATCAAGGATGTCTGTAAATATGAGGCCATTGATTTTGACATGGAAGAAAAGACTCTGGATCTGAAAGTTGGTGCCATTGTCTGGAATACAGGATGGACTCCCTATGATGCCACAAAGATTGACAATCTTGGATTTGGCAGGTATCAAAATGTTGTGACTAATATGATGCTTGAGAGAATGGCATCTTCAAATGGTCCCACAGCAGGTAAAATTTTAAGACCGTCCGATGATAAAGAACCTGAAACAATTGCATTTGCACAATGTGCAGGTTCAAGGGATGAAAACCATCTGCATTATTGTTCCTATATATGCTGCATGGCATCATTAAAACATGCAACATACTTAAGAGCACAATATCCAGACGCAAAAATATATATCTATTATATTGATCTTAGAACTCCAGGACTTAAATACGAAAACTTCTATGCAAAACTTAAAGAAGATGAAAATATCTTTTTTGTAAAAGGCAAGGTTGCTGAAGTTTCAGAAGAGGAAGGATCAGGTAATCTAAACCTTGTTGCCGAAGATACCATCTCAGGTGAGAAAATAAGGCAAACAGTTGATATGCTGATACTTGCAACAGGTATGCAGCCAAATACAGCCATTGATAAACCAAATGTTGAACTTAATTACAATGAAGACGGCTTTATCATCAATGACTTTTCAAAAGGCGGTATGTTTGCGGCTGGTTGTGCAAATAAGCCTGCTGATGTTGTAACTTCTAACCAGAATGCCACAGGTATGGCTCTTAAAGCCATTCATACCCTTGTAAGGAGAGGATAATCATGGATAAAAAATATGGAGTATATATCTGCACAGGATGCGGCATCGGTGATACCCTCGATATGGAAGATCTTGTTTATGTTCCAGATGAAGAGGGCATAAATTGTACCACCCACCCGTTTTTGTGCTCAAAAGAAGGTGTAGCGTTAATTCAAAAAGATGTTGATGATGAAAAAGTCAATGCCATGGTCATTGGAGCATGTTCCAGGCGTGTTAACTTTGATGTATTTAATTTTGAAGGATGCATTGTTGAGAGAGCAAACTTGAGAGAAGGCGTTGTATGGCCGCACTCAAGAGAGAAATACCCAAAGCTTGAAAAAGACCAGAAAGATGATGAAGAGCATTTTGATCCCATCCAGATGAAAGCTGAAGATTATATCAAAATGGGTATGATACGAGTCGAAAAAGTAAAATTGCCAGAACCCTATAAAACTGAATCTTTTTCCAGAAAAATTCTGGTTCTCGGCGGCGGTGTAACAGGCATGTCATCAGCCCTTGATGCTGCAAAAGCAGGATATGATGTTACAATTGTTGAAAAAACAGACAAACTTGGCGGGTATGCAGCTAACATGAGAAGTCAGATGCCGGTTTGTGAACCCTTTGAAACTCTGCGGCCTTCCATTGCAGATGATTTGATTGCCGAGGTTGAAAGTTTTTCAAATATTGATATTAAAACAACCACAGAGGTTGCCCGTATTGCAGGGCAGCCTGGTGAATTCCTGGTAACATTAAAGACACCAGGGGAAAAGATAGCCTTTGACGTTCCCTTTCCTCTGCCGGAAGAGATGCTGGTGGATGAAAACGGCAAGGATCTGACCGCAGAAGATGCCCATGCCAAATTTCTTGAATATAATGAAGGCAGGGAGGATATTCTTAAGCGTGACCCGGACGGAGAGCTTTACGGGGCAGTTATTCTTGCAGCAGGATGGCGACCTGATGTTCTTGAAGGAGAAAAGTACGAACATCTTGGTATCGATCTTGATGATGTTGTAACCAATGATGAGTTTGAAAAAATTGCCGCTAAAGGCAAAATTGTCAGACCTTCCGACGGTAAAGAGGCTAAAAACGTTGTGTTTATTCAATCTCCGGGCAAAGATGAAGATGATGCCGATTTTGAATATACAGGCTCAGTAACAAGCCAGGTTGCTTTAAAGCAGGCAAAATATGTAAGAGATGATTATCAAGATGGTAAAGCATATATTATTTACCAGCATATGAGAACTCCCGGCCTGCAGGAGTATTTTTATAAAAGCATGCAGCAGGAAGACGGAATTTTCATGACCAAAGGTGCTGTAACTGAAGTTGCCCCCCAGGGTAATGGCCTTTCAGTAACTGCCACCAACACTCTTCTGGGTGAAAACCTTGCCATTAAGGCTGACATGGTTGTTGTGGCAGGCGGTATGGTTCCAGTTACAAAGGATGATCCAGTTATTAACCTTGCATACAGACAGGGACCTGGCTTTCGGGATAATGATATTTTTGGTCAGTATGCAGACTCCAACTATATCTGCTTTCCATATGAAACCCAGAGAACAGGTATTTATGCTGCAGGTGCTGTAAGACGAGCCATGACCATTGAAGAATCAATGGAAGATGCAACAGGGGCTGCTTTAAAAGCAATTCAGTGTATTGAAAGCTCTAACAAAGGAATATCAGTTCATCCAAGATCAGGCGACATGACTTTTCCTGATTTCTTTTTTCAAAGATGTACCCAGTGTAAACGCTGCACTGTTGAGTGCCCCTTTGGCGCCCTTGATGATGATGAAAAAGGAACACCAATGGCTAATCCGACAAGGTGTAGAAGATGTGGAACCTGTATGGGAGCATGTCCTGAAAGAATCATCTCTTTTGCAGACTACACAATTGACTCCATTGGCTCCCAGGTTAAAGCAATTGGGGTTCCGTCGGAAGACGATTATGATGAACCTCCATTCAGATTCCTTGCACTGATTTGTGAGAATGATGCTTTTCCTGCCCTTGATATGGTGGGTATGAACAGAATGGATTATTCTCCAAATGTGAGGTTTATCCCCATAAGATGCCTTGGCTCATTTAATGTTATCTGGGTCAAAGATGCACTGGCTCAAGGTATGGACGGAGTTATTCTCATTGGATGTAAACATGGTGATGATTACCAGTGCCACTTTATAAAAGGTTCCGAGCTGGCAGAAACAAGAATAAAGAAAATAGGTGATGCCCTTTCAAGCCTTGCTCTTGAAAAAGAACGGGTAGCCTTTACGGAAATTGCCATTGACGAATATGACAAGCTGCCTGAAATAGTAAATGCCTTTGCTGACGAAGTTGAAGCCCTTGGTCCAAACCCATTTAAAGGATTCTAAATTTTAACTATTTTATAAGATAGTTAGGAGGTATCATAATATGATTGAAAAATATCTTGCTCAACCAGATCTTGACTTTATAGCACAGGTAAAAGGTCTTGGTGGAGAAACATTAAAAAAATGCTATCAATGTGCCACTTGTTCGATTGCCTGCCCTATTGCTCCTGATGATAGTCCTTTCCCAAGAAAAGAGATGATAGCAGCTTCCTGGGGACTTAAGGACAGGCTTGTAAATAGTGGTGATATCTGGCTTTGTCATCAATGCGGTGATTGTACTGATCTCTGCCCGAGGGGCGCTGCTCCAGGCGATGTTCTGGCTGCAGTCAGATCTGTTGCAATTACAGAATATGCCCAACCTAAAGCCCTTGCAAAAGCGGTTAATGATCCGAAAAAACTGCCGATACTTCTTGCAGTTCCAGCTGTGTGGTTTGCAATCCTTGCCTTTATTACCATGACAGCAGGGGAAACCATGGAAAAAATCTTCCATACCATTTTTGGTGATGTTCTTGGGGGTCGTCTCCATTGGTCACATGCCAGTGAAGGGGCAGACCATGTAATTGCCCAGGCAAATTTTTTCTCCACCTGGTTTGTGGACATGACCTTTGTGCCTATTGCAACAGCAGTAGTTGTTATCTTTTTTCTAAGCCTTAAAAATTTTTTAAATGATATTCATGAAAATGCTGTTCTCGAAGGTAAGACTGACAAGACAACTCTGGATTATAAAGAGTTTTTCCAGGCTCTTTTAAGGGTTATTCCTACAATTTTAAAACATGACAAATTCAATGAGTGTGAATCCAATAAAGATAGAGCAACTCCTCACATGATGGTTCTTTATTCTTTTATCGGACTTTTTATTGTAACTGCTGTTTGCGGTATGATGTTATATCTTGGCGGACTGCCAGGACCATATTCACAGCTTAATCCCATAAAATGGCTTGCCAATATTGGGGGAGTTGCCCTGACCATTGGCGGAGCATTAATGATTAAGAATCGATTTGATAAAAAAGATGATCAGATTACATCCTATAAAGACTGGTTTATCCTTGTTGTTGTTTTCTCTCTTGGTCTTACCGGTCTGCTAACTGAAATGGCACGCCTTGCCCATATGGCAGGTGCCTCATATTTCTTTTACTATCTGCATTTGATTGCAATCTTTGAACTCTTTGCTTTTTTACCGTTTTCAAAGATGGCACATCTTGTTTACAGGTTGACTGCCATGACTTATGCTGAATATGGAAACAGACGATAAGGGAGACAGATTTTGACCGAAGGAACAATCAAATGGTTTAATTCAAAAAAAGGTTTTGGTTTTATTGAACAGGAATCAGGAGATGATGTATTTGTTCATTTTTCAGCAATTGAAATGTCTGGTTTTAAAACACTTGCAGAGGGTGAACGCGTAGAATTTGAAGTAGAAGAAAATGACAAAGGCCTTTCAGCAAAAAAAGTTGTAAAGGTCTAAAACCATATTATACCGGGGCAAAAAAATTTTCTGCCCTGGTTTCCAACTCTTATCTCCCAGTTGCTGCCCTCTAAGCTCCTAATATTTCCAGGGAACAATCCATATTACAATCTTACAACTTAAATAGATGATCTTATTCTGAATTTGCAGTATGATTAAACTTACTTTATAAAAACTAAATTTTTATTGCATATTATAAAAATTCCTGTAAAATAAATCCCATATAAAACAAAAATTTTAATATCAGGAGATAAAAAGTTTGAACAAAATAGCAGTACTCCCAGGAGATGGAATAGGACCCGAGGTTATGGAACAGGCTGTTAAAGTCCTTCAAAAAGTTTCAAGCCTTTATAAATTCAGTCTTGAATATGAATATGCTGATGTTGGTGGCGCTGCCATTGACAATCATGGCAAAGCCCTGCCTGATTCCACCATAGCTCTGTGTGAACAAAGTGATGCTGTTTTATTTGGATCAGTGGGTGGACCGGCATGGGAACATCTCCCGCCGGAAGAACAACCTGAAAGAGGAGCTTTACTACCTTTAAGAAAACATTTTGATTTATATTGTAATCTTCGACCTGCAAAAGTTTTTCCATCTCTTGCATCTGCATCCCCTTTAAAGCCTGAAATAGTCAAAACCGGATTTGATATTCTTTGTGTCAGAGAGCTGACAGGTGGAATTTATTTTGGTGAGCCCAAAGGAAGAGACGGAGAAGGTCCTGATGAAACAGCCTATGATACCATGATATATTCCAGATTTGAAATTCAGAGGATTGCCAGAATGGCATTTGAGGCAGCCAGAAAGCGCAATAATATAGTGACATCTGTTGACAAGGCCAATGTTTTGTCTTCCATGGTTCTCTGGCGGGAAGTAGTAATTAAAACAGCAGAAGAATTTCCCGATATTATTTTAAATCATGTCTATGTGGATAATTGTACCATGCAGCTTGTTAAAAATCCCCATCAATTTGATGTGCTTTTATGCCCCAATATGTTCGGAGATATTATCTCAGATGAGTGTGCAATGATTACCGGTTCCATGGGACTTCTGGCCTCAGCAAGCCTGAATGAAGAAAAATTTGGCCTTTATGAGCCAGCAGGAGGTTCAGCTCCTGATATTGCCGGAAAAGGCATTGCCAACCCCATTGCCCAGATTTTATCCAGCGCCATGATGCTTAAATATACCTTTGGATTTTCTGAAGCTGCCGACTCAATAGAAAAAGCTATTTCAAATGTGCTTGCAAAAGGTCTTCTTACTGCTGATCTGACAACAGGCAAACAACAACCAGTAAGTACTCAAGAAATGGGCAATGCTATTATCAATGAGATCCGCCTTTGTTAACCTCATCAGCGTACCCAGTGCCTTCCTGCAATCATATAGAGAAAAACAGAACTCAAAATCAAATATCCAAACATCTCGACACTTTTTGTTTTAAAAATAAAAGAAAGCATAACAATAATTGAAGCACTGATCATAAAAAAAAGTGGCTTTGGGATATGCTTTAGAATCACCCGCCCAAAGTGTGCAAACCGAATATGACTCACCATTAAGACGATAGATACAGTGGTCAACCCCCACAATATTCCCGGTGTTGCAATAAGAGAGGCACCAAGAACGATCAATGCTCCCGCAGGACTGGGAAGCCCGTTAAATATATTCTCAGGCAGATCTGTCCGGTTTTTATCAACCGAGACAAACCGGATAAGTCGAAATGCAACTCCGACAATAAAGGCAACACTGACAAGCCATGCCAATGAACCGTCTTTCTGAACAATCACATAGGCTGGAGCCAGTCCAAAACTGACAAAATCAGCAATATCATCCAGATAAGGCCCATATTTTGTTCCACCATGCTTTAAAGCCATACGTCCGTCAAACAAATCAAATAATTGCCCTATAATAATGATACAAATTGCCCATGCAAAATAGTGGTTATGAGTTAAGATCAGGCTGGCCACACCACAGCAGAAATTAAGAGTAGAAAGGATATCTGCATAGAGCCGGTTGGGTATAAATTTAAAAACAACAGATGCAGTTGAAAGAATAATGCAGGCTATGAGCACTTCATCTGCAATGTTTATAAATTCTGAATTTTCATCCAGCAATGCACACAAAATAACAAGACCAAAGCAGATGATGGCTTTTATTTTTCCAAAATTATTGGCCGCTCCGGAAAATCTGATCCAGTTCAAAATATGCCGGGCAAGAAACTGGCCCGCAAATTCAATGGCCACAAGAATCCATATCAATTTTATTGATATAATACCTGCATATGCAAATCCAATCAATGGCGGCAAATAGGTTAATTTGTCACACATGGGGTCCAGCCATTCTCCCCAGGTAGACCCCATGTTGCATCCTCTTGCCACAACACCGTCAGCACCATCAAGGATTGCTGCAAAGGTAAATATAAATATTGCAATGGATTGATAAGTGGTAAAAAAGTAGAGGATAAATCCAAAACCAGCCATGCCTGTCCGCCAGTAACAGATTGAATTCGGGTGTAAAAGCCACTGATGTGACATTATATATTCCTGCATATACTGCTTTTTAACAGCTTGGGAAAACCATAAGAAAAATACCGTCCCAATGACAGCAGAAACAATAATAACTAACAATCTTTCCATTTTATCATCTCAATTGATTAAATTAATTTTTAACATCTCTTTTACTTATCATTCTATTCCAAAATAGTCCATTGCATTAAGAGGGGCAAGAATTTGCTGTTCCCGTAATTGACCTGCCCGATAAGAAATGCAAGCTGTACCAGTAAAATAGAATACAAAAAGACCATGAGGCGAAACTAAAAAATAAAAAAGGTTTCAACAAAATGCTGAAACCTTTTTATATATCTGGCGGGAGTGACGAGACTCGAACTCGCGACCTCTTGCGTGACAGGCAACTTCCTGATTTTGAATAAGCCTAATAGCAGGGGTTGTGTAGAACTCTTTCTTCTACCCATACCCCTATTTTACCCCATGTTAAATCCAAAGCCGCAACCAAAAGCCGCAACCAGAAATATATTTTCCCAGCCAGAAGCACAAAGATAAAAATTAGTTATCGTCTGTCCATAGCACCCTGAATACTGTTACAGTCCTTGTAATCGTGTCACAGTTTTATACAATAATTCATGTAATCTTGTTACAAGAACGTCAAAAGCCGTGCCCTTAAGGCGTAACAGAAAACAATGCTTGTAATTACACTCAATTAAAATGTTTAGGTGCATGCTATATTCTGGATAATTTTGACTGCCCTTAAATCCAATAAAAAAGGCAGAATCAACTCAATGACCCTGCCCTTTTGCTATAGTTATTTTAATAAAAAACTTATTACTGTTTTTTTCTGTTTACTCCTGCAAGTCCGAGAAGACCAAGACCAAAGAGGAGCATTGTAGCTGGTTCGGGTACTGGAGCACCCACGTCGGGGGGTACTGGAGCACCCTCGTTAATTACCATATTGTCAATACTGGGCCAGAACCCGTTGCCATAGGACTCATCAGGGCTGTAAAATGTAATAGATGCAACATTATCTGTTTCAACAGATACAGTTAACCAATTGTCCCAAGAAGTATAATTTGATAAATCAACAGTTGCAGACCAAATAGAGGAGCTGTCAGCAGCAAAGGCTTCAATGTCCATTTGACCAATATTTCCACCACCATAGTTCTCCCAAGGCATAGCATTCATTTGGAAGCTATTAACGTAGGCACCGTCGAGATCAAGTAGGTAATCATCATTGTTATATTGCTCACAATAAAGATGCCCGCCACCTGTGCCATTCCAGGTCATAGATCCGCCCAAAGTAACACCAAGATTTGTACTATCTTCAAAATCAAGTGTTACAGCTCCTGCAACTCCAACAGACATCATTAAAAAAAAACTAACTAATAAAATTCCAATTTTTTTCATAAAAACCTCCTTACATAATTTTTTTCAGGCAACTGGTTATCTTCCCATAAGACCCATTTGCTTTCCGCCCCTACTTCGCAATAGGTTTGGTTTTTTCGATATTCAATATTGTTTTAAAGCAACATCTGTGCCATCAGCCCATACAGCCCGGAACTATTGTAAAATGGGCATGTTGAAAAATAAGCGATTATGGTTATTACATTTTTTACATAGTTTTAAGAACTTTTTTATATAATAGTAGTAAATAATGTAATAGTAATAATTGTAGCACCAACCTCCGTTCATAAACCATAACTTCATATCCATAGAACGCCACGGACAAGCCATGCCAATAAAACGCCTCTCTGCACCATAAAAAATGGCTGCAAAGGTAAATATAAATACTGTAAAGGATTGATAGGTGGTAAAAAAACAAAAGGGTTTCAACAAAATGCTGAAACCCTTTTATATATTTGGCGGGAGTGACGAGACTCGAACTCGCGACCTCTTGCGTGACAGGCAAGCGTTCTAACCAAACTGAACTACACCCCCGAAACAATTAATTTTATGGTGGGCGATGCAGGGCTTGAACCTGCGACTTCAACCTTGTAAGGGTTGCACTCTCCCAACTGAGTTAATCGCCCGAAAAACAAGAGCACTTATATCAATAATAAAAAATTGTGTCAAGCAAAAAGTGTTATTTCCTAACTTGCAAGTAAAGATTAAAAGTGTTATATGTTGATTTATTATTATACAGGAATTCAAATTTTCACCTACGAAAATTGAACCTGTTTTTATTCAATGAGATACCAGCGATAAATCGCTTGTTCTCTGTTTTTTTTAAGTTCTGATTTTCACTTTAAGGAGTCTTAAAATGGATCCTGTACAAGGATATCTTGAAATTATGGATAAAGGGTTTGGATTTTTAAGGAATATAGAAGAAAACTTCCAGCCAAAACCTGAAAACACCTATGTCCCAATTAGTTTAATACGAAGATTAAACTTAAAAGAGGGCAGTTTTATTGAAGGATTTGGAGAACAAAAAGGATCGAACAATCCAAATCTTGCATTAATTCAAATTGAGACAATAAACAAGCTGCCTTTTGATGATTTTAAAGACACGCCTCTGTTACAGGATCAGGTGAGTATAAACCCTTTTGAACGTTATTATCTTACCCAGAACAGTGATGATTTTACAGGAAAAGCTCTTGATATGATCTCTCCCATTGGTATGGGTCAGAGAGGACTCATTATTGCTCCGCCTAAATCAGGGAAAACAACAATACTTCGCCATATGGCAAATTCAATTGTGATGAACCATTCCGACGCTAAAGTTTTTATTCTCCTTGTTGATGAAAGACCGGAAGAAGTTACTGATTTTCAAAGGGGTCTTAAAGATGCCCACGTTCTATACTCTTCGGCAGATCAGCAGACTGGGCAGCATATGAGAATGACTCGCCTTGCCATGCATACTGCAATCAGATATGCTGAAATAGGACAAAATGCAGTGGTATTTATTGACTCCCTGACCAGGATGACAAGAGCTTTTAATGCAATTACTGACAGCCATGGCAAAACCATGACAGGTGGACTTGGAGCCAATGCCATGGAGTTTCCCAGGAAAATTTTCGGGGCTGCAAGAAAACTTGAGAATGGTGGTTCTCTAACAATTGTTGCCACAATACTTGTTGATACAGGCAGCCGTATGGATGATATTATTTACCAGGAATTTAAAGGAACAGGTAATATGGATCTGTTTTTATCACAGGAGTGTGCAGAGCAAAGGATCTGGCCAGCCATTAATATCAACAAATCCGGCACAAGAAAAGAAGACCTGCTCATGGATAAGGATGAACTTAGTAAAATAGTTGAAATTAGAAGAAGTATTGCCACTATGGATGAACAAACAGCTATGACACAATTTTTATCACTACTTGAATAACAAAAAAAACCTTTACTCGTTTTTGTATAAAAACTTATAACAGGGCATTTTCAAATACATAGGACATATCTTCTGCAAAAACAATTTCCATCTGTTTTTGAATGGATCTTGGAATCTCTTTAATATCCTTTTTATTATCTATTGAAACAATAACTTTTTCAATACCATTGGCATGGGCAGCAAGAAGTTTTTCTTTTAATCCGCCAACAGGAAGAACACGTCCGCGCAATGTAATCTCTCCTGTCATGGCTACTTTTCTTGAAACCTTTTTTCCTGTTAAAACAGAAACCACTGCTGTACACATGGAAATACCTGCCGAGGGACCATCTTTGGGTATGGCACCTTCTGGAACATGAATATGTATATCCCGTGTTTTATAAAAATCCTCTTTTATATTTAACTCTTTACTTCTGGATCTTACAAAACTCACTGCAGCCTGGGCAGACTCTTTCATTACATCTCCAAGTTTTCCTGTAACATGCACATTCCCCTTACCCGGCATGGTTACGGCTTCTATGGTAAGCAGTTCACCGCCGGCCTGGGTCCATGCAAGGCCTGTGACAATCCCTATTTTATCATCTTTTTCAAGAATACTATCCCTGTAGCTGGGTTGTCCAAGATATTTTGAAACCTGCGTAGTGGAAATTCTATGCAATTTCCTGTTCTCGGTTTGAACGATCTCTTTGGCTATCTTCCTCAATATAGAAGAGATTTCTCTCTCCAGATTTCTAACCCCGGCCTCTTTTGTATATTGTTTTATAATGGCATGAATGGCATTTTTTGAGAAAACTGCATCAGCTTTTGTAAGGCCATTCTCATTTAATTGTTTTGGTATTAAAAATCCTTTGGCAATTTTCTCTTTTTCATACTCTGTATATCCCGGGATCTGGATAACTTCCATCCTGTCTCTCAATGGTATGGGGATATCGTGCAGTGTATTGGCTGTAGTGATAAAAAGGATCTGGGAGAGATCATAATCAACTTCAAGATAGTGATCATTAAAATTTTTATTTTGCTCAGGATCCAGTGCTTCAAGCATGGCAGATGAAGGATCACCTCTGAAATCAGCTGTCATTTTATCAATTTCATCAAGGCAGAATACCGGGTTATTATATCCTGTCTTTTTCAAAGTCTGGATTATTTTGCCGGGCATGGCTCCCACATAGGTTCTTCTGTGCCCTCTTATTTCTGCCTCATCCCTGACACCGCCAAGGGAAATTCTGGCAAAGGATCTCCCTGTGGCAGAAGCTACTGATTTTGCCAGAGATGTTTTGCCCACCCCGGGAGGACCAACCAGGCAGAGGATAGGTCCTTTAATTTTTTTTACGAGTATCTGCACTGCAAGATATTCAAGAATCCTCTCCTTGGGTTTTTTCAGCCCATAGTGATCCTGCTCAAGAATTTGTTCAGCTTTTTTAAGATTATTTTTTGAGCGATTCTTCCTAAACCAGGGCAGAGAGATTAACCAGTCAATATAATTTCTAACAACAGTGGCTTCAGATGACATGGGAGGCATCATCTTTAATTTTTTAAACTCCCGTCTTACAACCTGGGCAGCTTCTTTGGACATCCTTTTTTTCTTAATACTGTTTTCAAGCTCCTGGAACTCAGCTGCACCGCCATCTTCACCCATCTCCTTTTTAATGGCACGCATCTGCTCATTCAAATAGTGTTTTTTCTGCAGCTTTTCCATCTGATCTTTTACTCTGCCCTTTATTTTCTGGGACATGATAAAGACTTCTGCTTCCTTTTGAATAAGCTTTAATAATAAAAAAAATCTCTCTTCAATATTGCCGCATTCAAGCAATTTTTGTTTGTCATATACTTTAAAAGGCATCTGGCTTGCTATGGTATCAGCAAACCTGGATTCATCGGCAGCAAGGGCGTTAAGATTTTTAAAAAAATTTTGCGGTATTGCTTTGGAGAGAGTTGCATACTGTTTAAATGCTTCAGTGAGTGTTCTAATGGCAGCTTCTCTGGCTTTTTCAGGCAGGGGAACTGCAGACAGATCAATGTAGTCAACGCCAAGATAACCATCCTCTTCAGACAATTTGATAATTTTGCCTCTCTGGCATCCTTCAAGCAGTGCCTTAACTGTTCCATCGGGCAATTTCAGAAGCTGAATAATCTTTGCTTCAGTGCCAACCTGAAAAATATCATTTATATCAGGTTTTAAAATTTCAGGATCTTTCTGGCTTGTTAAAAAAATCTTTTTGTCTGCCGCCATGGCATGGGACAAAGCCTTAATGGATTTATCCCTTCCCACAAACACAGATGTAGTAATGGATGGGAACAAGACCATATCTCTTAAAGGCACCAGAGGAAGATGTTTTTTCTCTTCTGGTAAACCACTCTGGTTAAAGAGCTTGGGAATGTTAATCATTAATTTTTAAACTCTCTTGTTTCAGGCTTGTTTTTTCTTGGGCTGCTCATAAAGCAGTATCGGATTTTCATTTTTCAGTACTACCTCTTCGCCCACAACACACTCCTGAACATTCTCTTTTGAAGGAATTTCAAACATTATATCCAGCATGGTTTCTTCCATAATAGCACGAAGACCCCTTGCCCCGGATTTTCTTTTTACTGCCTCTTTTGCCATGGCTTTGAGGGCTTCATCCGTAAACTGAAGTTTTACACCTTCAATTTTTAGCAATTCCCTATACTGTTTAACAAGAGCGTTCTTGGGTTCGGTTAGAATCTGCACCAATGATTGTTCATTAAGCTCACCTATGGATGTAATAATAGGCAGACGGCCCAGGAACTCAGGAATAAGACCAAATTTAATAAGATCTTCCGGCTTAAGCTGCTCAAGCAAATCACCAATATTTCTCTCTTTTTTATCAACAATCTTTGCACCAAACCCCATGGATTTTTTGGTAATTCTTCTTTCAATTACCTTTTCAAGCCCAGTAAATGTGCCACCGCAGATAAAAAGAATATTAGAGGTATCAATCTTGACATAGTCCTGCTGGGGATGTTTTCGCCCCCCTTTTGGCGGAATACTTGCAACCGTACCTTCAATAATTTTTAAAAGTGCCTGCTGGACACCCTCTCCTGAAACATCCCGTGTGATAGAAGGGTTATCGCCGCGCTGGGATATTTTATCAATCTCATCAATATAAATTATTCCCTTTTGAGCTTTCTCAATATCATAATCAGCATTCTGAACAAGGGACAAAATGATATTTTCAACATCCTCACCAACATAACCTGCTTCAGTTAATGCTGTGGCATCTGCCAGGGCGAATGGCACATCAAGAAATCTTGCAAGGGTTTGGGCGAGAAGTGTTTTCCCGCATCCAGTAGGACCGATGATAAGGATATTACTCTTTTGAATTTCCACATCATCTTCTCTCTTTTCCAGAGTTGAAGTCAAACGCTTATAATGATTGTAAACAGCAACAGCAAGAACTTTTTTGGCGCGATCCTGCTCAATAACATAAGAATCCAGCAATTCTTTTATCTGCATGGGCTTTAAAAAATCTTTCAGCCCACTCTCTTCAGTCTGTTTTTCCTTCTCTTCATCTTCAACAATTTCACCGCACAATTTTATGCATTCATTACAGATATAAACACTGGGACCTGCTATGAGTTTTTTAACCTCTTTTTGGTTTTTACCGCAAAAGGAACAGAAAAAAGGCTCTTTGGTTTCATCTTTACTGGTCATACTTAAATTACTCCTTTAAAGAATCATCTATTTCTTCTTCCAACTGACTTCTATTGACAACAACCTTGTCCACAATACCATACTCTAAAGATTCCTCGGCTGACATAAAATAATCTCGATCAGTATCCTTAGATATTTTTTTAATATCCTGACCTGTATGGAAAGATAAAATTTCATTTAAAGTATCTTTCATTCTTAAAATCTCATTTGCCTGGATTTGAATATCAGTGGCTTGCCCCTGGGCACCTCCAAGCGGTTGGTGAATCAATATCCTGGAATTAGGCAGAGTAAATCTTTTACCCTTTGCACCTGCTGTGAGTAAAAGAGCTCCCATGCTTGCTGCCTGACCAATACACACTGTTGCAACATCAGGTTTTATGTACTGCATGGTATCATAAATAGCAAGACCTGCTGTAACAACTCCTCCAGGAGAATTAATATAAAAGCTTATATCTTTTTCAGGATCTTCTGATTCCAGAAACAGGAGCTGGGCAACAATGACATTGGCAACCTCATTATCAATGGCAGATCCAATAAAAATAATTCTATCTTTTAAAAGGCGTGAATAGATATCATAGGCACGCTCCCCTCTGTTGCTTTGTTCAACAACCATTGGAATTAGTGGCACGGTTTTAACTCCTTATATTCTAATTTACTTAAACTACTCTTCTTTTGCATCTGTATCATTTTTATCAGCAGTATCTGTGGTATCATCAGTGTCGTCAGCATTATCTTTAACAGCATCTGGTTCAACTTCAGTAATACTGCCTTTCTCTATTATAATGTCTACTGCTTTTTTTTCAAGCTGTGTATGTTTATAAAAGTCAAGCTGCTTGGGATCCATATTGAAATAATTTTTTACTGAATCAACAGGTGCATTCATTCCCATTGCCATCTCTTCAAAACTTTTTTCCAACTCTTCATCAGTAAGTTCAAGCTTTTCCTGGGAAATAACCTTATCAAGGATCAAATGCCTTCTGGCCTGTTTTTCTGCTACATCACGGTATTGTGTTTTAAGCATATCCTTGCTCAATCCTGCCTCTTCCAGGCTGGTATTATTTGCAGTAAAAGATTGTTCTGCTTCTGCTATTATACCATTGAGTTCTCCTTCGATCATCGCTTCAGGCACTTCAAACTCATATTTTTCTAAAAGATTTTTAAAAACCTGTTCAGAAAGTTCATGCTGTATTCTCCTGGTATATCCCTTTTCTAAATTTTCACGAATGGAAGTCCTGACATCATCCAGAGTTTCAAATTTTCCCAGGTCTTTTACAAGATCATCATTGATCTCCGGCAGAACTTCCTCCTGAATTTCTTTTAATGTTACTTTATAAATAATGGTTTTGCCTTTTAAATTTTCATCATGGAAATCGTCAGAGTAAGGCACTTCAATTTCAATATCCTGAACCGGAGTTACACCTGACAGTTTTTCTGAAAACTCTTTTGGCATGGCATCCTGCCCTATTCCCATAACATAGTTTTCAATTTTCGGTGTTGGATCAAAGGGTTTATCATTTAAAAAACCCTGATAATCAATCAAAACAAAATCACCATCTTTAACTGGACGCTCTTCAGTCACAGTCTCTTTTTTTGCCATTGTTTTCTGGATCATATGGATCTGACTCTCTATCTCACCATCTGATATTTCATACTTTGTCTTCTCTAAAGCAATACCTTCAAATTCAATATCATCAAGTTCTGGTTTAATTTCCACTGTTATATCAAAAATATATGCATTTTCAGGATCTAACTCCGGAGGGTCCATTTGAGGACCACCAACAATATTTAAGTCATGTTCTTTAATGGCCTCAATAAAGGCTTGCTGAATCAACCGGGGTGCAACATCAGCATGAACATCTTTTGAAAACCTGTTTTCCAATACCTTACGGGGAATTTTGCCCTTTCTGAACCCTTTTACATCTGCCTTTTTTTTCAATTCATTATAGGCAACATTCAACTCTTTGGTAATATCTTCTTTTGGGATTTCAAAAGAGAGTACTTTTTTCACACTGCTTTTATCTTCAATTTTTACTGGCATATCTTTTTTATCCTGTATCCGTTTTGAGGCCAATTTCTTCCTGGGTCTCAATTTATTAAACTTGAATCAGCATTGAACACTGCTTCAAAAAATTAAAAATATGTAATATTTAAATTATATATTACATATTAAGCACCTTACACAAAGTTTATTAAGATAACTATTATATATAAGGGTGTCAAGAAAATTGGAAAAAGAAAATCTTGATTTTATTTTTTTATAATGATAACTTGTCTAATTGTGTTCAACACTGAATAACGGGGCGTAGCGCAGCCTGGCAGCGCGCCTGCTTTGGGAGCAGGATGTCGGAGGTTCAAATCCTCTCGCCCCGACCATGTTCTATAATCCTCCCTGTTTTCTGGTTGTAGCTTTTAGTTGCGTGCCTCTATTTTTTAATGTAGATTTTCCTGTAAGAATTTAACATTGTATGCTCTGATGGAATTCAAGACCATATCCTTGCCAAATGGCACGATATCCAGTCTTCATATTCCGGGACGAGTAGAAAAGACAATCCATGAACACAGAGCAGGCAATGACAAACCATCTTGAAAATGCTCTCCGTGAAATCATCTCGCACATGAACGTGCAACAGTGATTAAAATAGCAACCAGGAGATTATATGAAACAAAAAAATATTAAAAACGGATTGATTCAATTAACTAATGGTTTAATTCAATTTAAAACAGGTGCAGAACATCTCAACCTGTGTTAACATCCATTGGAAAAAGCAGGTGTGTTGCCTGCCATGCAATACCCTAAAGGGCCGAAACTAACTTAAAGGAGTCAAATGAAATATAAAATTTTTGTGGACGGACAGTTTGGAACAACCGGCTTAAAAATAGATGAAATGTTAAGCAAAAGGGATGAACTTGAGATTTTAAAAATAGCAGAAAAAGGGAAGAAAAACCCTGAGATCAAACAGAAGTTACTTAATCAGGCCGATATGGTATTCCTTTGTCTGCCTGATGCTGCTTCTAAGGAAACAATGCAGTATATCACCAATAACAGAACAAAAGTTATCGATGCAAGCACAGCACATCGGACAAACAGGAAGTGGACTTACGGTATACCGGAATTAAATTTGCTTCAGAGAGAAAAGATAAAAAACAGCACTAGAGTTTGTGTGCCAGGTTGTCATGCAACAGGTTTTATAATGGCTCTTAACCCTTTGATGGAAAACAATATTGTTTCAAAACAGCAGAAATTGATCTGTCACTCTATCACCGGATACAGTGGCGGAGGAAGAGGAATGATAGATGTTTATGAAGATCCTGAAAATTTTGACAAAGTAAATTCCCAAAGGCCCTATGCCTTAAATCTTGACCACAAGCACCTGCCTGAAATGCAGTATGTTTTAGGGTTGGAGACACCACCGCTTTTTACACCAAGCGTTGGAAATTTTAAACAGGGCATGCTGGTGATGTCCTATCTAATTAAAGATCAATTGGCTTCACAGATGTCCGGGCAGAAGATTGTGGCGCTGTATACCAAATATTATGAAAACAATCGATTCGTCAAAATCATTGAGAAAACTGCTGAATACCTTGATGGTGGCTTGTTGGATGCAAAATCGTGTAATAACACAAATAGAATTGAAATATCAGTGTATGAAAATACCGACTATATAGTGATAATTTCCTGCTTGGACAACCTTGGAAAGGGTGCTTCGGGCGCAGCGGTTCAGAATATGAACATCATGCTGGGACTGGATGAAAACCTGGGATTGAAGATATAAGATATCAGCAGCATCCTATTGAATTTTTCATTCAAGCAGATCCAAAGCAAATTGGACAAATGTTTCCACACCCAGCAATAACAGTGGTTCGTCAAAATTAAATTTGGGATTGTGCAGGGGGGCACACTTCTCAAACCCTGTGCCAAGAAAAAAAAAGCACCCTTTTGTTTTCTCAAGAACAAAAGCCATATCTTCAGCTCCCATAGTGGATTCAGGTTCCCTGACCTGGTCTTCGGAGACGACTTTAGCCATACTTTTTTTCATAAGTTCAATCATGCCGCAGTCATTCTCAAGCGGGGGATATCTATGAAAGAATTCAAATTTATAGGCAGCGCCCATGGAATCACATACACCCTTGATAATCTGTTCCAGTATATTTGGATAATCCTCATCAATTTTTTTGCTGAAGGTTCGAGTTGTGCCTGTCAACACTGCTTTTTGCGGTATTATATTAGGTGCGCTCCCGGCATGAAAAGACCCAATGGTGATAACAGAAGGGGTCAAAGGATTGAGTTTCCGGCTCACTACCCGCTGGAGGGCATTGACTACCTGTCCGGCCGTATCCAGGGCATCCACACAATTATGAGGCATTGCCCCATGACCACCTTTGCCTATGATTTCAATTTTAAAAAAACTGGCAGCCGACATAATAACACCAGGTTTCACCCCTAAGGTGCCGGCTGGAAGACCTGGCCACACATGACATGCCACTGAATAATCCACATGGGGATTTTCTAAAATTCCTGCCTCAATCATTGGTTTTGCTCCGCCAGGCCCTTCTTCGGCCGGCTGGAACATAAATTTGATATTGCCTGAAAAGTGGTCCTTTAACCGGGAGAGTATGCCGGCTGTGACCAGTACCATGGCCATGTGTCCATCGTGGCCGCAGGCATGCATCATATTATCCTGGGTGGAAGCAAAGGCAAGCCCGGTCTCTTCATGGATGGGCAGAGCATCCATATCAGCTCTTATAAGCAATGTTTTCCCGGGCCTTCCGGTTTTTAAAAGCCCAACTACACCTGTTTTAGCCATACCCGTACTCACTTCAAGTTCTGGTATGTTATTTAGATAATCTGCCACAAACCTGGTTGTTTTATGTTCTGAAAACCCTTTTTCCGGAATTTTATGAAGGGCTTGCCGGATGGCGGTTATATTGGCTTTTTCTTCATCAATTATTGTCTTGATATCTATCATAACAGAAACTCCAAAAATTATTTTTTGCTCAGACATCTACTTATCAGACAAGTTAAAAGCTAAACTCTCGTTTTTTACCTGTCAAGAATTATTTATACTCTTTTAATGCTTTTTATCAACAGCCACCCTGTTTAAATCTATTTCCCATAACTCCTCGGTGAGTTCCTGCCCCCAAATCTGGTGAGTTTTATTTTCCATGACATGAAAACCAAAGAGTTCATATAGCTGGCGGGCAGCATATAGATTACTTATTGTCCACAGAATAATCTTCTGGTAATTATTGCGTTTACAAAATGCAATGGCCTCATGAAGTAATTTTTTACCAAGACCTCTCCCTCTTGCTTGTGGTTCTACTAAAAACCATCGCAGTTGGGCCACTGCATCTTCTTTCTTTACAATTGCAATAGAACCCAAAGGCGTTGTTCCCTCTTCAACAACCCACAAGTTTTCCTTTTGAGAGTCATACTGCATTATAAACTGTGATAAACCTGAGGCCACATAGGCATCAAACGTTACATCAAATCCATAGGTCTGTGAATAAAACATGGCATGCCTATATGTAATATATCCAATATCACCAGGGCGGTGAGACCTAAGTGTAAACATTTTTGAATGCGGTTTCTCTTCTGTAAAAATTTGTTTTATTGTCTCCATATCAACTACATGATGTTAATTTAAAAATCAAAGAGTAAAAAAAACTACCGCCATAGGTTGGAAGACAGGTGTAATTAAGAACTTTATGTATTTAATTTTTTAAAATCTTAATCTTTACGATTTCACCTTTTTTATTAATATATGCCACTCCATTTGCAAGAGTTCGCCCGGACTTGGAGCCAAGAATTTTGATTTTTTCTTCATAAAGGGTAATAGATGAAAGTTTTTCTTGTCTTGAATTTGATTCTGATTTTAAAGCATTAGTGTTATCTGTTGTATTTTTTTTTGAGACATTGGTTTTATCTATTGATTGCTCTTTTGGTGCCAGTTTTTCAACAGCATCATAACGTGCCTTATTCCTGCTGGCAATCAGTCGCCCGACACCTGAAAAATCATTTTCCCCATTCTCATCCTGACAAGAAGAAAAAATCAAAAAAACAAATCCTAATAACAGATATACAAAACAATTTTTTACTCTCATTATATTAACCTTGATTTACTGTATTTCTTTGATAATATCACCAAAACCGCCTTAAATCAATAATCGTGCAGTGTAAAACTTTATTATTAAGACAAATTCATCTGATTCCATAAAAATTGGACTTGAAAAAAATATAAAAAATCACTATATATACTTCTTCCGGCTGTGCAGGCCGGGTATGGAATATTCTGATCGGTCGCCTAGTAACAGAAGGCCATGAACCTCGTCAGGTCCGGAAGGAAGCAGCGATAAGTGATCTCTTCTGTGTCCAGGATCGATCCCGATTATGCAATTTTCCCCTCACCCTTCTGCCAGCCGGATTTTTCTTTTTCTCAAGTATTTTATATCTTGACATGCTTTTAAACAGACTTATTTTTCTCCCAATCATTTAATTTAGATATTTATTGAAGGTACGTTTAATTAAACGAAATTTTAAAGCAGGAAAAATAAATTGACAGAACAAAAAGATCAAAAAAAAGATACCGACCAAAAAGGTTCTCCCGCAAAAAAAAAACCCCCCAAAGGAAAGTCTAAGAAAAAGGATAAGGCGAACACTAAAGAGATAACTCAATTAAAAGAGCAGATTGCATCTGAAAAAGACCGTGTTCTAAGACTTTCAGCTGAATTTGACAACTACCAGAAAAGAAAACAGAGGGAGTTGGATGAATTTAAAAAATTTGCCAATGAAATAATTTTTAAACAGCTTTTAACGGTTGTTGACAACCTTGAAAGGGCTATATCCTCTTCACAAGAAAACTCTGATAAAAAAACATTGATAGAAGGTGTTGAACTTACATACAAGGAAATTATCAAACTTTTTGAGACATTTAATGTAAAACCGGTAGAAGCTGAAAATAAAACATTTGATCCCAATTTTCACCAGGCCGTTACCCAGGAAGAGACCGATAAGATACCTGATAATACTGTCACAAAAGTGCTTCAAAAAGGTTATCTCCTCCATGACAGATTGATAAGACCTGCCATGGTTATAGTATCAAAAAAGAGACAAAAAAATAAAACTGATAAAAAAGAAAACAAAAAAAATTAAAAACAGCTTGGAGGATAATTATGGCTAAAATTATTGGAATAGATCTTGGAACAACTAATTCATGTGTAGCAGTTATGGAAAGAGGTGGTGAAGCAAAAATCATCACAAATGCAGACGGTGGAAGAACTACACCATCCATTGTTGCAGTATCTGAAAACGGAGAGCGAACTGTGGGACAGACTGCAAAAAGGCAGGCTGTTACTAACCCTGAGAACACCGTATTTGCTGTAAAAAGACTGATCGGACGAAAATTTAAATCAAAAGAAGTGCAGAATGACATCCCAATTCTTCCTTATAAAATTGAGGCTGCTTCCAATGGCGACACTCGAATCAATCTAAGGGGAAAACAGCACAGCCCTGCTGAAATCTCTTCTTTTATACTGGCAAATATTAAAAAAACAGCTGAAGATTATCTTGGAGAAGAAGTCAAAGAGGCGGTTATTACTGTACCAGCTTATTTTAATGACAGTCAGAGACAGGCAACAAAAGATGCCGGTAAAATTGCCGGTCTTGAAGTAAAAAGGATTATCAATGAACCAACAGCTGCATCCCTTGCATATGGTCTGGATAAAAAAGGCGAAGAGAAAATAGCTGTATTTGATCTTGGCGGCGGAACATTTGATGTTTCAGTTCTTGAAATTGGTGATGGTGTTTTTGAAGTTAAATCAACATCAGGTGATACCCATCTTGGCGGTGAAGATTTTGATTTAAGAATTATTGATTATATCGCCACTGAGTTTAAAAAAGATCAGGGGATTGATGTCAAGAGTGACAAAATGGCTCTCCAGCGTCTTAAGGAAGCTGCTGAAAAAGCTAAAATGGAGCTTTCATCATCCACAGAGACCAGTATTAATCTGCCCTTTATCACTGCAGATGCCTCAGGACCAAAGCATCTTGATGTTAAATTGACCCGTGCTAAATTGGAATCTCTTGTGGCAGACCTTCTTGATAATCTTGAAAAACCATGCAAAAAAGCTTTAAAAGAGGCAAATCTTGGAGCCGGTGGTGTGGATGAAGTAGTACTTGTTGGAGGTATGACCCGTATGCCTGCAGTCCAGGCACGTGTTGAAAAAATATTTGGAAAGAAACCTCATAAAGGTGTAAACCCGGATGAAGTTGTTGCCATGGGTGCTGCAGTGCAGGCTGGTGTTCTTCAGGGTGATGTAAATGATGTTCTCCTGCTGGATGTTACACCTCTATCCCTTGGTATTGAAACCCTTGGCGGTGTTATGACCAAACTCATTGAAAAAAATACTACAATTCCAACCAATAAAAGCCAGGTGTTTTCAACTGCTGCTGACAATCAGCCTGCTGTTTCAATTCATGTACTCCAGGGTGAAAGAGAGATGTCAGCCGACAATAAAACTCTTGGTCAGTTTGAGCTGGCAGATATTCCACCTGCACCAAGAGGAGTGCCTCAAATTGAAGTATCCTTTGATATTGATGCAAACGGCATTGTGCATGTGGCTGCAAAAGACAAGGCAACCGGCAAGGAACAGTCTATCCAGATTACAGCAGCCAGCGGCCTTTCTGAAGATGAAATCAATAACATGGTTAAAGATGCTGAAATGCATGCTGATGAAGACAAAAAGAAAAGAGAACTCATTGATACCCGGAATAGTGCAGAAGCCCTTATTGATCAGACCGAGAAAACCTTGAAAGAGCATGGAGACAAGGTTGATGAAGAGACAAAAAAGGGTATTGAATCTGCTGTGGAAGCTTTGAAACAATCCAAAGATTCAAATAATTTGGATGATATTAAACAAAAGGTCGAGGCTCTGTCCCAGGCATCCCATAAGCTTGCCGAGGTTATGTACCAGAAGGCATCACAGGATGGACAGGGAGATGCCGGAGCTCAAGGGACAGATGCTGAAGGCGGCAGTGCTTCTGATGCAGGTGCTAAGGAAGATGATGATGTCGTAGATGCTGATTTTGAAGAAGTTAAAAAAAAGAAGTAATAAATAGTGCTTGACTGAAAACCTGTTGAATTTAATCCTGCTGTGTTTTATATAGTACACAGCAGGATTTTTTATATGGTATTTGGATGCAAACTCACCCATCTGTGTCGTTGCTTCAAAATTTTGCAATCCTCATGTACATAAGTACACTCCGGTTGCAAAACCTTTTGCGCCTAACATATGGGCAAGTTTGCATCCAAATAATTTTTTTAACCATAGAGAATGTTTGCGTTATGAAACGTTAACAATGAGAACATTTTAATGATTATTACACAGGTTTTAGCCCAAAACGCTGAAAAATATAAAAATGAAACTGCACTTGTTGAGCTGGCTCCATCTTTAGATCAGCGCAGAACCCTGACCTGGAAAGAGTTTTACAATGTTTCCAACCGGTTTGGTAATGCTCTTTGTCAACAAGGAATTCAAAAAGGGGATAAAATTGTTCAATTAATGACCAATTGTCTTGAATGGCTCCCCATCTACTTTGGAATCCTATCAACCGGTGCCTGGGCTGTACCTCTCAATTTCAGGTTTGAAGCTGACAAAATACTTCTTTGTACCGATACAGCTGAGGCCAGTGTTTTTATCTTTGGTGAAGAGTTCATTGAAAAAATTGACCAGATAAAAAATAAACTTGATAAACATATCAGGCTCTGGATCTTTACAGGCCCCAAAGCTCAGTGCCCTGATTTTGCAATTCAGTATGAAACATTTATTAATGAGCAGCCAGCCAATCCCATTCATAATGTTGATATTGATAAAGAAGATGATGCTGCCCTTTATTTTACAAGTGGTACAACCGGAACCCCGAAAGCTGTGCTTTTAACCCACAAGAATCTTGAACATGCCTGCCAGGTGGAACAGGCCCATCATGGCCAGACCCATGAAGATATCTTTCTTTGTATCCCGCCTTTGTATCATACAGGTGCCAAAATGCACTGGATGGGCAGCCTCCTTGTGGGAGGTAAAGCTATTCTTCTTAAGGGTGTAAAACCCCAGTGGATAATTGATGCTGTTTCCCAGGAACATTGTACCATTGTCTGGCTTCTGGTTCCATGGGCACATGATATTCTCATAGCAATAGAGAACAAGGAGATTGATCTTTCAAAATATAATCTCTCACAATGGAGACTGATGCATGCCGGTGCCCAGCCAGTCCCGCCAAGTCTGGTGGAAACATGGCAGAAATATTTTCCAGGACAGGATTATGACACCAACTATGGCCTTACTGAATCAACAGGTCCCGGATGTATTCATCTTGGGCTTGAGAATGTTGATAAAACAGGCCCGGGTCCCATTGGTCTGCCAGGATCTGGCTGGGAAGCAAAAATTGTGGATAAGCAGGATGAACTGCTTTTTGGTAATGAGTCAGGTGAACTCATTATCCGGGGTCCAGGAGTCATGAAGGAGTATTATAAAAACCCTGAAGCAACTGCCAAAACAATAAAAAACGGATGGCTTTACACAGGTGATATTGCCAGATATGATATAAACGGCTTTATATGGCTCGTGGACAGGAAAAAAGATATGATTATCTATGGTGGAGAAAATATCTTCCCCAATGAAATTGAAAATTTTTTCCAGAATAACAGTAAAATCAAAGATATCGCTGTTATTGGTATTCCAGATGACAGACTTGGAGAAATCCCTGCCGGCATAATAAGTGTAAAACCAAATTGCATTTTATGCGAAAGTGATATAATTGAATTTCAACAAGATCTGCCCCGGTATAAACAACTAAAAAAAATCTTTTTTGGTGATGTTCCGAGAAACCCCACCGGTAAAATAGAGAAACCCAAACTTCGAAGAATCTATGCCAGAGACAAACGTAAAGATCTTAAAAAACTTCTTCGATAACTGCTGCAAGTGGTTTTCAACGATTATTGCCACAATAGCAGTTAATTTAAGTTCTTTTATATAATTTTTTCCATAAAGGAGATAAATTGAAAATAGTATTCCATAAAAACTTTCCTGTAAAATTATCTGTCTTTCTTGCTTTTCTATGCTTTTTTGCAGCAAACCCCGCATTTTGTAATACTATTATTAAAGAAGATATTTTAAATGCTCTTGAACAAAAATATTCAGACAAAAGCTTTAAAGCAGACTTTACTCAGGTTTCAAAACTTGCAGCACTTGATATAACGGAAAAAGCATCCGGCACAGCATTGTTCAGCCACCCCGGCAAAATGAGATGGAAATATTTAACACCCCAGCTTCATGAAATTATTACCAATGGCGCATCTTTATGGATATATCGACCGGAAGAAAAACAGGTCATGCATGGGGATGCATCCCAATTTTTTCAATCAGGCGCAGGTGGTGCTTTTTTGTCTGATATCTCCCTTATCAGAAAAAACTTTACCATCACTGTGAAAGAAGTTACAGCCAATTATGTTGAGATTGTTCTCATTGCAAAGAGAGAAACTAAGGATATCTCTTCAATTATTATACGGATATCACAAAAAAACAGTGCAATTGAACGGGTTGTTACATATAATCCATATGATGATACAACACTGTTTCAATTCAGCAATATCCAATTTAAAAATATTGATCCTGAAATATTTGAGTTTCAAATACCCGGCGGAGTGGATATTATAGAGATGGACTGACAGCCACGGCTGCCTGCTTTATAGCTCACCCGGAGTGTCCTCCTGAAGTGCTTGAGATTGCTGACAGCATCCAGTCAACTTCAGGCATGATAAGTTTTGCAGGACAATCTGATCATGACTCTTTTATTATCGGGACAGAGACAGGGCTGCTCTACCCACTCTCAAAGGCATATCCTGCTAAAAAATTATATCCTGCTTCAAAAAAAATGTATTGCACAACCATGAAAACAATTAGTCTTGAGAATCTATCCTCATCTCTTGAAAATATGACAGGAGAGATAAAGGTTCCTGAAGATATCAGAAAAAAAGCACTGGGTGCTGTTCAAAGAATGATTGATTTATAGGGAATCAAACACCTCATCTGGAATGTCTGCATTGGAATAAAATTGTTGCACATCATCGCTGTCATCTAAGGCTTCCATGAATTTTATCATCTGTTCGGCTTCCTTGCCATCCAATTTGGTCATATTCTGGGGTATCATGGTAATTTCTGATAACTCATATTTGATCTCTGCTGCATCAATTGCATCTTTTACTGCATCATACTCTCCAGGCTCGGTAATAATATCAAAGGAGTCTGTCTCCTCTATAATATCTTCTGCTCCCGCATCCAAAGCCAGGTCCATTAGTGTCTCTTCATCTGCATGCTCTTTAGAGACTGAAATAAGCCCTTTTTTATCAAACATCCAGGCAACACACCCGTCTGTTCCAACATTACCGCCAGACTTACCAAAAATATTGCGCACTTCTGCAATGGTTCTGTTTCTATTATCTGTCAGGCACTCCACCAGCACTGCAACGCCACCGGGACCATATCCTTCATATATAATTTCCTCGTAATTAACGCCTTCTAACTCACCGGTTCCCTTTTTAACAGCTCTTTCAGAAGTATCCTTGGGCATATTCTGAGAATTGGCTGCATTCATCGCATGGCGTAGCCTTGGATTGGCATCAGGGTCACCTCCGCCCATCCTTGCAGCAACAGTGATCTCTTTTATCAATTTAGTAAAAATCTTACCCCGTTTTTTGTCAGCAGCTCCCTTTTTATGCTTTATTGTTGACCATTTGCTATGTCCCGACATTTGATATCTCCTTTCTGCCCTTTGCTATGATATATATTTCTTTACTCTGTTTTCTGCAGCTTTTCGGTTTAAAAATTTTGCAATTTTTAAATTTTGATTTAACATTTTTCTGAAAACTATTAAAGTCATTACCTTGAAATATCTTGCATACAAAATTCCCATCTGCAGTCAAAAAATAATCTGCAACCTTTAATGCCATCCTGCATAGTTCAAAAGATCTTAATGCATCCACATCCTTTCTTCCGGTTGTGGCAGGAGCCATATCACTCAATACCACATTGAATTTTTTAATTTCATCCAGAAAAGACCTGTTATTCAGATTTAATATATCATCTTGAATTACAGATACATTCTGGGGCAGATTTATATCAATCTGCTTTAAATCAATACCAAATACATGGCCATTATGTTGGACATGTTTTGCAGCATACAGCAGCCATGAACCAGGTGCACACCCAAGATCAATCACCTGGTCATTTTTTTTTATCACTTTGAATTTTTTTTGTATCTCTTCAAGTTTATACACAGATCGGGCAGGATAATTTTCCGATTTTGCCCTTCTTGTCAGATGATCTTCCCACTGGTTTTTATTTCCTTTTTTTTTTTGCTTTTTCATTTTTCTCCAGACATTAAAACAAAACCTCCACAACACTTTTAAGAAAACTTACACTCTCAATGGTCATGTTTTTGATCCTGGAGAGCTGCTTAATATTATTGTAAGGGACAAGACATTTTGTAAATCCCATCTTCGCAGCCTCTTTAATCCTTGCCTGGGCATGCCCCACAGCCCTTATTTCACCTGTAAGTCCTATCTCTCCTATCAATGTTGTCTGTTTATCCACTGGTTTATCTAAAAAACTTGAAGCCAGTGCTGCAGCAATGGCAAGGTCGGCTGAAGGCTCTACAATTTTTACCCCGCCTGTTACATTCATAAAAATATCAAGGTTGGAAAGATTCATTCCAAGTCTTTTCTCCATAACTGCAACAATCAGTGCAACCCTGTGGTTGTCAAGACCGAGAACTGTCCGCCGCGGTGTACCAAAACTTGAACTTGATACAAGACCCTGGATTTCAACAAGAATAGGTCTGGTACCTTCCATGCAGGAAGTTACCACTGATCCGGGAGCAATGGTTGAGCGTTCAGAGAGGAAAACAGCCGAAGGGTTTGGAATCTGGGTCAATCCCTTTTCATTCATTTCAAAAACGCCAATTTCATTAGTTGAACCAAATCTGTTCTTCACAGCCCTTAAAATCCGGAAGACATGGCTTTTATCACCTTCAAAATATAGGACTGTATCCACCATATGTTCCATAATTCTCGGACCTGCAATAGCACCTCCCTTGGTAACATGGCCAACAAGAAAAATTGGGATGCCTGTTGACTTGGCAAGCTTCATAAAATGCATGGAAGCTTCCCTTATCTGGGTTACACTGCCTGGAGTCGAAGATACATCAGGATGAAATACAGTCTGGATAGAATCAATTACCAAAGCATCATATTTTGATAATTCCACCATTGCAAGAATGGAATCAAGATCAGTTTCAGAGACAACAAACATGGCAGACCCATGGGAATTAAGCCTTTTTCCCCTCATGGAAATCTGCCGCACTGACTCTTCTCCGGAAACATAGAGACACTTTTTCCCTGAATCTGACAGTTTTGATAATACCTGGAGCATCAAGGTGGATTTTCCAATTCCAGGATCACCGCCAATGAGAACCAGAGAACCTTCAACAAGGCCTCCTCCAAGTACCCGGTCAAATTCTGCCACGCCCGTTTTGATTCTATCTGTCTCTTTAACTTTTACAGAATCAATGAGAACAGGTTCAGGCAGAAAAGAGGATTTTTTCTTTTTTAAAACACCTGGAAAACTGCGCTCCTCAGCCAGTGTGTCCCAGCCGTCGCATTCCGGGCACTGCCCCATCCATTTTGGAGCCTGGGCTCCACAAGACTGGCATCTGAATATAAATTTATCTTTTTTTGTCAATTTTGCTCAAATCCTGTTTTCTCTTATTCATTTAAGATGTGAAACTATACCAGCTTATCCAGACCATGGCAAGATTCAGATAGACAGATTCAGATAGACAGATTCAGATAGCCAGATTCAGACAGCCAGCTGCCAGATATTTAGATATCAAATATCGATATTTTAAAAAAAATTGCATGATCCATTAATCCATAAAAATATTGCATGATTGATAGTTGCGCCTTTTCTCATCAGGTGGGCTGTCCCCCTCCCTATCTGAGATCTTAATCTGCTGCTGCTATCAGTCATCAACTTTCAAATATGTAATCTCAAAGGCCTTGCATGACCGATATTGTTGAAGGCGGTTACTGAGAGAGAAAGAGCCATTCATTTCATAGTGCTGGAAGATATCCAGACCTCGGTCTAAAAGAATTTTCCATCCGTGGTCAGTTACAATATGACGTGCATGCAGTGTCTGGATCTGGTCAAATTCCCATGTAAATTGAACACCTGCAATAGCACAATTTTCCTGTATCTTCATAAAAAATTCTATCTGTTGGGGCCCTTTGAATTCATCTTCTACTGTTATCAGATGGACTTTAACTTCATCATCTTTAGGTTTGAATTTAGCTATTGTTTCGAGGAACTCCATGAGATTTCTAATCTGATAGAAAATTCGGATATATGAATCAGTCACTGTTATTTTTTTTGTATCCTTGAAATATGGACAGAACAACTTGTCAAATGTTAATCCACGCTGATTTTCTTTTACAATCACCTGTCTTTCTTTGAGTTCAAGCTGTTTTTCGATAACATCATCTGAGGTTTGAGGCTGATCTGATCCTTGTTCATCCTTGGCCGTATCGGATTCTTCACCTGAAGAGGAACTAAAGTACTGGGGATATTCCTCTTCTTCAAGATTCTTCACATGAATGATTTTTTTACCATCATTTTGTCTGTATGCGAATCTTACTGCAGCATATGTTGAATCAATTTTCATTAATTGATCTTTGACCCTTTTCCTGCCTTCAATGGCAAATTGCAGGACTTCTTCTATCTCTTTTTCTGTTGCTTCTTTGTGAGGGAATAAAATTTTCATCAGGCCGGAAAACGTCTTATTAATTCCATCTTTATCCCTGGTTGAAATATCGCTCACCAAATTAAAATGTTGAGCATATTGGTCTGAATAATCATGGTTCCTGAGTGATCTTAAAATTTCAGCAAGGTAGTCCACAACAAAGCCATATCCATTGGAAAACATTTCTCCACGAATAATGTCTACTTCCCAGCATAGGAGAAAAAAATGACTGATTTAAAAAACCACCTGTCATATTTAAAATTGCCCTATATCAGAGAAAACTATGAATCGGTTGCAGCAACAGCAGCCCGCAAACAATGGACACATATTCAATTTTTATCAGAACTGATCAAACAGGAATCCGGCCTGCGCAGGGATAAAATGATCCAGCGCCGTATCCGTATGGCTAAGGGGCGACTCAAGATTAAATTAACATATTAAAGGGTAATTCTATCAAGCCCTTCAGCCAATTCGATTCTTTTAATTTGTTTTATCTGTGTGATTTTAATAACAAAAATGATGATT
>JAQIBP010000150.1 GCA_027858995.1 Deltaproteobacteria bacterium
CCAATAACAAAATTAAAACTATGAAACGGAAAGCCTATGGATATCGTGATTTTGAATTTTTCAAATTGAAGCTTTTTGATCTTCATAACAAAAAGTACGCGTTAATCGGATGAACCAAAAAGAAGATCATATTGAAGCTGCTAGCGCATTAACAATGGAATTGGAAAAGCAAGGTAAGGCGCTATCTGATTTTTTCATTGAATATCCAGAATGCAAGATATTTAAAACTGCTGAACCCTGTGAGATACACGATTTACTATTGAATCTTCCAACAAATTCAATCATCACTCCGAACTATGATTTGCTAATAGAAAAAGAGTTTTTGAAAAAAAAGGGGAATGATATTCGCGTTGTCCTTCCAAATGAACCAAACACCCTAAATGAAATTAAGCGAGACAGATTAAAAGATTTTTTATATAAATATCACGGGTGTATAACTATGCCTGAAAACATCGTCTTAAAAGATGAAGATTACAACACAATAATTCATAAACCATCCCCTGACACTGAATGCCTAAAGAATCTTATACAGTCTAAAACCTTTGTTTTTATTGGAGCGGGTTTAAAAGACCCTGACTTCAATCACATAAGAGATTATCTTATACAAATCAATCAGGCTCAGAATATTGAATTTTGGGCATTTATGCGCAATTGCCATTCAGAAGTTGATTTCTATAAACATAAATATGGCACTAATTTAATTAATTATGAAGGTGAGAATACAGATCATTCCGACCTATTAAACAAACTCAGTGAATTGCTTAAAAAAATCAATGAATTGGATAGGAAAAAATTAAGTGATGTCGATATTGTTACAAGACAAGATTTAGAGCCAACTAAACAAGATGGCGTTCTAAGGCAAATTTTAGTATCGGCTAATAAAAAGATATTACCTGTAGATGAGCAGATATTGGGTTTTGTAGCATTTTTTGACGGGATTGAAAGAACAGAGTGTGAAAATTATATGGTCGGTTTTAAAAAGACAGCCATAGGAGTAACAAATAACAGAATTGATTATTTGATAAATCACAATCTAATAAAGACAACTGAGCATTATCTTTTGCCCATGAGGGAAAGTTTTTCTGTTGAGGCTGCTGAGTTGATTGAAGAAGACATAATGGTCTTTTTAGCGGGGCGAGAGAATGGATAAACTAAAGTTAAAAGCTATAGAGCATTTCGCAGCCAAACCCCATGATGACGAGAAAGCTCAAGCGTTCCTTCATAAAGAGTACAAGGCCATTCATGGTGTTCTCTCCAACTCTTGTGTTTATGAAGAGATATCTGATGCGCTATCAACGTTGGAAAAGTTTATTAGCCATGTAGCGAAAGAGTCTATAGAAGATTTGTTATCTTGTTGGAGCAGGTTACATGAATTGGAGGAGCTAATCCTAAGCGATACAACTTTAACTAAATATCATACAAAACACAAACTTTTTACCAAGATAGTGGGCTTATTAGGCAGGCTTAGATATATAGAGCAAGAGTCTGTAATTACAATACTTCTTCGCTTTTGGAGTGAAGACAAATCTATTAAAACAGAGATAAAAAAAGTATTTAAGAATATAGCTGAATACAACTTACATGCAGTTGAAAAAATTGGTTTTGCTCCTCAACTAATGCTCCTTGAAAGGTTAATGCAATTAACAGAAAAAGAACTTCAAAATTATTTTGAACTTGTTGTTACCTTTTGTTCAGAGTCTCTTTCAACTGAAATTGAAGGTAATAGCTGGGAGTATCGCAAATTATCGATGAAGTTTAGAGCAATACCAGCGAATGATGATATACGAAAAATTCGAAGTAATTCGGTTGCACTACTTCAACAGTTGTATACCCTAAATTCCTCCGTAGCACGAAAAAAAGAACTACTTAATAGGATGAATGGTGCTTGCAGAAAATATTCTCGCTCTCCCATGTCCGATGAGGCGAGAAAGATGGTTGAGCAAAACACGGTAGACGTTTTGAGTTATTGGACGGAGCTTATTAAATCTGAGTCTTTAGAATTAATTCAAAAGATTGAACATGACGCTTATTGGAACTATTACCACGCTTCGGGTGATGAGGTTAAAAACGCTGCTCTTGAAGTTAAAAAAGCAATAGATACAAACAAAGAGTATGAGATTTATAGAGATCTCGTGGGTTTTGAGGGCATCTTTGGTAGTTGGGAAGAAGAGAAAAATATAAAAACAGATTATGAAAACAAGCAGATGCAGCGAGAGGAAAGGGTTAAAATTCATACGGATGGTGTAAACGATGACAATGTAAACGAATGGTTGTGTAGGGTCGAAACTTACTTAGAAACTGATTCGCAAGACTTAGCCACATTTCCAGAATTATTCAAGTTTGTTGAATCGATGGCCAAAAAATTTCCAGTTCAAGTCGTAAATCATTTTAGCAACACAAGCAAAATGGATAAAGCCGCAATACCACTAATTAGAGGCGTGTGGGAATCTGAATACAAGGATAAATTTATAGAACAAATTAGCAACTGGATTGATGCAAACCAATATTTATACGAACTGTCAGCTTCATTCGGTAGTTTTTCAAACTTACCTGAAAGTTTAATCAATAAGTTGTTAGATAAAGTATTATCAGAAGAGGATTTTAATACTTTATCTTCATGTCTACGTTTTCTGGAAGACAAAAAAAATGATTTATCGGAAGAACTGATAAATCAAATAGTCTCTAAAATATTTTTATTGTTAAATCAGCGAAGAAATACGGACTGGATAAATTACGTTTGGTTTAGCCGTAAAAGTGAAACCTTTATAAATAGTCTCTCTGAAGATAATGTTGCTTTATTAGTTAATAACTTGGTTTATGTGTCGCAAATTGATCATAGAGTGGAATACCTATTAGAACACATCGCAGAAATAGATGTAGATTCTGTTTTCTCTTTTTTTGAGAAGCGTGTAGCCCATAGTCAAAAAACCGGTAATGAAATTGAGGAACATTATGAAGCTATCCCGTTTAGCTTATCTTCTATAAATAAAGTCATTTCTGAATATCCAGAAAAGCTTATTTCATTTATCAAAAATAATTATGAGTATCAGTATGGTGTTGATGAATACGGTGCTGCTAGCTTGTTCAAAAAGTGTATCTCGCCTTTCCAACCTGAAATGACTGACCTGATGCTTGAACAATTAGATCCGACAGCAGAAGATAACCTTCTTGTATTGTTAGCTATTGTTACATGTTATGATGGTCACAGTTCCATTTTGTGTTTAATTAAAAGATTGTTATCCACTGTTAAATTGAATGAGAATTTAACCAAAAAGATAAATAGTAGCTTGTTGAGCTTAGGAGTAGTCAGTGGCGAATATGGTTTAGCTGAAGCATATAAAAGAAAAATCGCTGATATTGAACCTTGGCTAACAAATGATAATAGAAATGTAGTTGAGTTTACCAAACAGTATGTTGATTTATTAAATCGGATGGTAGAGCAAGAAGTTAGAAGGACAGACGAGCGTGTGGCACTTGAGAAACATCAGTATGGTGTTGATGAATAAAAGCCTTAGTGGAATTGTCTATATTTAAGCAAGCGGGGCTGATCCTCTCCCCAAAAAACTGGAGGCAGGGTTAGGCCGTTTTTTAGAAGTTATAAAACAAAAAAAAATGCTGCAGACTACGCAGGCAGCAACGGATTAGCAAGGAAAAAACATGACAGGACAATGTAGTTTATTACGAGAATTATCCCAAGATACCTGGGGGAGAATTCAGTTTTCCCGAAGCCGATACGGATTAAAAATATATGAAGTTACTATAACTCAAAATCTCATCTATGAAATCAATCGTAATAGCGTAAACAATGATATTTCGATTTTTGAGGCAATTGATGAAAAAACCAATGGAAATGATATTGAATTATTTGTCCAAACATTAGGCGGGTTTCTATTTTTCCCTATTCAATCAAAAATCTTATATAAGAGCCAAGATTACCCTAAAATGGAACATGGAAACCAGATTCATGATTTGCTGAATTATGCATCTTCAAAAGGCGGAATTCCTCTATATCTTCTATATAATTTTTCACCTGGATTTACATTTAATAACAGCATAAATGGAATCCCTTGTTCCACCTCTGACTTTGGTTGTACCTTAATTGAAGCGAGCTATTTATTGAGGAACTATGCTTTTCAAAGAATAGACAGAAACGGTAATAATAGATGGAATATTCCTACATTCTTAGACTTACACCCTAATCATGCAATCCCATGGTTTATTCCATTTTGCATAGACCAAAGCCAACCTGATAAGAAGAAAGTTTTTAAAGATGTGTTTCATACGATTTCGGAAGAACGACTATCTGATATAAAAACTTATTCTGATAGCGAATTAGAGGAAGACAGAAGTTGGGTTCTGATTGATACTACGAAAAAAAAATATGAAGATAGGATCATAGGAGGTTTTCAACATGAAAAGGGATTTGCACCGAAGTTCAGAATTGTAATTAAGAATGAGGATAAATAATTTTAGGGCTAATTGAAAAAACACAAAATCGCATGCTAACAAATGTTTGCAGACCAACGCCCATAACAATTCTTGGGCCTATTGTTGCCCAACATTTCACAACTCATTACTGCTTCGATTGGGCTCGGCTATGCAGCGGCTGAAACACGCGTTATGAATCTTAGGAATAAATTTAACAGATGATAAACTGGTTAAATCAAAACGCTGGTTTTGTAAGTGTTTTAATTTTTATTACAACTCTAATATTAGGTTGGGTTTCAGGCATTTTCAAATCTTTAATGAGGAAACCGAAATTTAAAATAGGGATCATAGAGGGCCCTACTTTTGCTTCGACCTTCACCGTTGGGAAAAAACACAAAGGATTTGATGTTCATAAAACGGCAATATCGCTTTATTTACGCATAACGAATATTGGGAATGCACCAGCAAATATAGAAAAAATTTCAATCGCTTACCATTGGAATATCACAAAATTCAATATGCTTTGGATCAGGTATAGACTATTGTGGTTTTGGTTAAATGAGCAAACCGTTATAATGGACGATTTCAAATATGATTTTGGTGAAACTATAAAAGTTTATCCGTTTCTGATTCAAAAATCTTATATAGACCCTTCTCCTAATAAAGATCTCTATCTCAGAGAAGGCCAAAACGCTATTGGTGTAACATATTTCGAACAAGATGAATCATATGGGGGTTGTTTCCCTCTTACGAAGCGCGAGCGAACTAAAGTTAAGGTTAAGGTCGTTGATTCATACGGGAACAAGTTTTATAAAAAATTTTCTATACGAGTTGTAAAATTGGAAGAAGCAAAAAAGTATAATCCATCATTCGGAGAGACATATCGAATTTTAAAAGAGGCTCAAGAAAAATCTCAAGTCGCTTCATAACCAGTCGTTGTATCGGGCCGCTGGGAGAGGATTTCAGCCTTTTCCCAGTCCCCTCCCTTTGGTCGGTGGCCCCTGAACTCAAACGTTATGCTGAGGCATGGAGGAAACGTCCGTTGACATATTGAATAAGCATAGATTGCGAAATATCTATCTATGAACCATTGGACATCTCCAGCGGCCTCTGCAGGAATCAGGAGAATTATAATGTGCCGGCAGGAAACCAGGTCATCAGGATAAGAAAGCAGTTCGACAACTCTCTCGATGCAGTCGGCTTGATCAGAACGTGTTACAATGGTGCTCAGAGTCGCTATCGTAAGAGAGCGGATCTGCGGCAGGAACAACTACAAATAGTCCGTTCGTTGACACCCAAAAGGATTTTAGACAATGCCAACGCCAATCTATTACCATTTCCAGCAGCACTTCAATGTACCCGCCCGCAAGGCGTTTGAATGGTGCACAACCTATACCCCCAGAGACCACGCACTCATGGGCGTGAAGGACGTCAGCCGGAAAATCGAGAACATCACCGACCGAACCGTCATTTTGACCGATACGTTCAACATAGGTGCCGACAATCAAATTGAAAAGCAGAAACTCGTACAGATTTACCCGGAGATACTCTTCTGGACAAGTACGCATTTAAACGGGCCAGCGAAGCATTCGCAGTTTATCTATATGATCACCGCGGGGGCAGTTGATGATTCGTACCTGGATTTTACGGGTCTGCTCCTTGACTATAGAGACGAAAAGATGAGTGAAGCAGACGCCGCAAAACTGGCCGAGAAGGCATGCAAAGATGACGCCGGATCATGGGTGCTCTTGGCGGAAGCCATGGAACAAGAGCTTCGTTAATAACATTACGATGTTCTCATAGTCTATTTACCGATTTTCTCGGGCTCAGCATCATGTGTAGACCGGAGGGCCTCTATATCATAGAGGCACGAGAATTCCGCGAATTCCGGGGACACGAATTCCGGGGACACGATACTTAATTCTAACAACCCAAATGCACTCGGACAAGCCGGTGATTTGGAAACGTTAAACATAATCGGTGGATGATATTCCATAGTAAAGGTTAATTATCCTATCTGATCCTTGCCTTTAGTTCCACCATTGAAAGTGTTTTCTTTTTATTTCTATGCACAACTGCATGCAATTGGCACATAAGATGAATTTACAAACATAATTAAGTGTGATGTCCCCCCCCTGAATCACAACATTTGATAACTTAAATCGGCGTCCCTCCAAGCTGCATTAAGCTATTTGGAGGGACGATTGTACTATTATTTTCTTGGGACAATAGATTACTTAACCTCTAACTGGCAAAATACATAGTATATCCATATTTGGCAAGGATACCTAAAGCAATAACAGCAACGAATACTATAATCGTTTTCAATTCATTCATAATAATCTCCAATAATTAACTAAATAGTAATAAAAATGGAACAGATATTTCTGGTAAGGACATTCCAAACCAAAGAAAAATTAAAATTGCTTTCTAAGAAAAAATATAGATTTTTAATTATTAAATGACTGGTGGAAGTCTAGGTGTTCGGCTTGATATTATAAGAAGCTTGATGAAGTAAAACGTAATAGGAAGATATAACGTAATTAGAAAAAAGTGTTTTTTATAATCTGATAGCGAATAGGTGAAAAAAAAGAGTCGCTTTTCCATCTTATCAGAGATATCTTTGTTTGTTAGTTCTGATGAGACCTCTTTCCCATCCGTATTATCGTTTATTGGAAGAAAAATATTATGATTATTACCCTGGGAAACAGGATGTATCTCTAAAAGCAGTAAAACAAATAAAATGCTATATATTTTTTTGAACCAATTCATTATTATTCAATAGAAATCCGCAATTTCAATTAATTATTAATTTTATCAAAGCTTATAATTTTGAATTTGTCAAGAATTATAAAATCAAATAGATAATACAAATTTTATTAAAAAATGATCAAGATTTATCAACAATCTGAGGCTGATTCGAATGAATCAACGAAAATCGAGAGTTCGTGCAAAGCTCTCTAGAAGTCAGTTGACTATTTTTCAGAACTCACCTTGAAAAAATTGAACAAGCCCTTATTATCATTGGAAACATGTTTCAGTAAACATAAGATCGAATAGAATAAAAACCCTTAACCAAAGGAGATATTCCATGGCCGAAACCAAATTAGCAGGAAATCCTGTCAGTCTGGCAGGAGATTTCCCAACCAAGGGAAGTTCAATAAGCAATGTATCAGCAATAAAGCAGGACTTGTCACCACTGTCATTAGATGACTTTAAGGGCAAAAGAAAGGTCTTAAACATTTTTCCCAGCATTGACACCGATGTCTGCGCAACATCCGTCCGGAAATTTAACCAGAAAGCCTCGGATATGAGCAACACGGTTGTCATCTGTCTTTCCTTTGACCTGCCATTTGCCCAGAAGCGGTTCTGCGGCGCAGAAGGCATTGAAAACGTTGAAACAGGTTCCTTGTTTCGCAGCATTGAGGTGGCAAAAGACATGGGACTGCTGATCCAGGATGGTCCTCTGGCAGGATTGACGGCTCGAGCCGTCATTGTTCTGGACGAACAGAATACAGTTCTTCATGCACAGCTGGTGGATGATATTACAAATGAACCCGATTATGAGACCGCCTTGGCGGTATTATAATATTTTCATCAGCAAATGATATTCATACGCCTGTGTGATAACCATCGCACAAGCGTATGATAGAAACTTTCTTTTTGTCAAACAAAATAGGCAGGTTCGGCTTGACGATTTACAGGCGATGTCATTGACAGGAAAAACAATCAACGGTAACCTGATTCATGAATGCTTAATTCAGAAACCAAAAGAAAGGAGATACCATTATGGGTTTTGCACCGACAAAAATGCAGTTAAAAAGCGATGTATTTGAACAAGATACTCTGATACCGTCCAGGTTTACTGGAGAAGGAGAAGATGTTTCACCGGCGTTGTCATGGGAAAACCCGCCTGAGGGAACAAAGGCCTTTGCCGTTATCTGTCACGACCCGGATGCTCCGCTGGTAACCAGCAGAGGTACCTATGGGTTTGTTCACTGGGTGCTGTATAATATTCCCGGAGATGTGACGCATCTGGATGAAGGCACCCATTTGTTTACCAACGGTATTACTGATTTCGGAAAAACCGGTTACAACGGTCCCATGCCGCCCAACGGGCACGGTCTGCACAATTATTATTTTTGGGTGCTGGTACTGAATAAAACAGTGGCACTGGAACCGGGACTGAATCTGTGGCAGCTTCTGGAAAAGGTAGAGCCACATCTTATCGGAATGAACCGTCTTATTGGGCGTTATAAAAGGGATTAAGCAGATTCAAAAAATTTTTCGTTTCGTTTGAAACAGAATGAAGAATGGAAACTTGCGCCGGCATACGATGTCTGTTATTCGTATGACCCTCAAAATATTTGGGTAAACCAGCAGACGTTAAGCATATGCAGTCCAGACACTATCTTAATTTTGCAGCATTCAGATATTGCTCCAGATTATCAACACCACCAATGGTAACAATATGAACTCCCTGGCAGATATATTTCAGGTTTGTAACAATAGTTGCAAAAATTTCAATACTTGCCTGTTGCTTATTTTTTGCCTGTGCAAGTTTTCCTATCACCCACTCAGGTACAAGTCCTGGTTTAAAATGACGGTTTAAAAATTTGCCCATTCCTGCTGATCTTAAAATCATGACTTCGGCAATCACAGGGACGTTAAAAGGTTCAGCCTGTTTCATGAATTTGATAAATGGATCCATATCAAACACAGGTGTTGTTAAAAAATATCCAACACCCACATTCATCATATCTTCCATCTCTTCCAGTCCCTGTTTTGGCATACTTTTCCCCCAGGGCGTTTCAACTCCGCAACCCAGGACAAATTCAATTTTGTTATCAAGTTTTGCCCCTTCAACTGTAATTCCTTTTTTTAAATGATCCATAACCGATGCCAGTTTTCCTGAATCAACATGGAAAAACATTGATTCCTGGAGAGTATCACCGGTAATTCTGTAATCTTCGGTAAAGACCAGAAGATTTTCAACCCCTGTATCATGGGCAAGAATAAGATCTTTTTGTATTTTAAACCGGTTTTTATCCCTTGTGGTGGTCTGGTAAATGGCAGGAAGGTTGTTTTTTTTTAAAAGATCGCAGGTTCTAATGGTATCACCCACAATACCCTCAAGCTCCATCTCTGATACAGACATTCCATCTCTCTTACCGTTTACTCTTCCAAGGCTTTCAACAAGCCCGTCAGACTCTTCGTCGCCAAGGGGAACCTGCACTTCAGAAGTAACAACAAATTTTTTTTGTGTTAAGGATTCCCTCAGGGTCATGATTCGCCCTCTTCTTTTTTTAATCCGAGCAGTTTGGCTACTTCATTTTTTAGTTTTGCCAGGGTCAAAGGTTTAGAAAAACAGACATCTGCACCATGCTCTTTCATCTGAGCAAATTTTTCATCATCAAGATATGCAGATAAAACAATAATTTTAGTGTTTTTTGTTTTATCATTTGTCTTGATTTTTTTACACACTTCATATCCCTTGATATCAGGCATCATTATATCAAGAATTAAAAGGTCAGGATTAAAATGATTAACCTGCAGCCCTGCTTCAAAACCATCCGAGGCTGAAATAACCTCATAGTTGAATTCATCCTCTTCCAATGCCTGCACAATCGACTCGACAATTATCAGGTCGTCGTCTACAACAAGGATCTTTTTTCTTGCCCCCTCATCTTCTTCAGCAGGAATAGGTATTCCCTGGCTGCGCATAAATATTTCAAGGTCAGATCTTTTGATTCTGCGATGCCCGCCAACAGTATGGTGAGTTTTGATATGTCCGGTTTCCATCCAGTTTATAATGGTTTTTGACGAAACATTGCAGTATTTGCTTGCATTGAACACGGTTAACGTGTCTTCCATAACACCTCCTTGTCAGATCGACAGGCTGTTACACAACACCAATTTTTCCAATTTCGGCGTTGGAAAGATAAATTTAATCCTCGGAATACTGCATGTATGCCTGTGGTTAAATTTATTTTCCGCCTTGAACTTGAACAAATTTGCATTATGTAACAACCTGTCGCAATCAATCCATTGGAATTATAGTTATTTAATAAGGTTTTCTTTGTCAAGCAAAATTATGATAATGATGAGAGTGGAAGGGTTATGGTAAATTTTGTCCAATCGCCCTCTTTAGAGTCAACCTCAATATTCCCTCCATGATCCTTGATAAAACCATAGCAGACACTGAGTCCAAGCCCCACACCCTGAACATTATCTGTTTTGGTGGTAAAAAATGAATCAAATATTTTTTCAATATGCCCTGACTTTATACCTGTTCCTGTATCTTTGATGGTAATGGAGAGCATTTTTCCCTGGAGTTTTGTATCTATTTCAAGGTCACCGCCTTCGGGCATGGCATACATTGCATTGGAAAACATATTGATAAATACCTGGCGCAGTTGATCCCGGGAGGCAATAATAATACCCGGGTTTTCAAGGAGATCAAGTTTCACTTTGATACTGTTTTCCCTTAATCTTTTTTCATACAAAAGCATCAACTCTTCAATAATTACATTAATATCAATTTTTTGACGCTCCTCCTGGTCAGGTCTTGAAAAGGACAACATTTTTTTTAACATGTCAGCAAGGCGTTCAACCTCTGATAAAGACATATCCAGCAGCTTTCGTCTTTTGTTCTGTGGAGAGATTTCGGTTTTCATCAACTCCAGAGTATTCATTATTCCAAACAAGGGGTTATTTAATTCATGGGCTATCTGGGAAGTGAGTCGTCCCATGGCAGCCAGTTTTTCAGATTGAAGCAGATGTTGTCTTGCAGTGCTGAGCTCTCTTTCTATTTGAAGCATCTCCTTCAGGTCGGAAAATATGGCTACAGAGGCAAGTTCGTTGCCCTTTTCATCGTATAAAATACTGGCAGAAAGATTTCCTTCAACCAGCTTTCCATCCCCTTTCTTAAAATTCAAAGGGTATGAATTAAGCTTGCCTTTGCCCCCAAATTTTTTATCTCTCATCATCTCCATGACTTTGCCGGCCACTTTTTTTGAAAAAATCTGCTGGATAGTCATTTTACCAATGACTTTTTCAGACTCAAACCCGAATACATCCTCTGCAAACTGGTTCCATAAGTTTATAACTCCCTTCATATCCATTACCATGATAGCGTTGGGGGAGGATGTAATGAGCTGATCAAAAAAATCATTGGCTTCCTTTAATTTGTTCTCCTGTTTTTTTCTTCTGGTCTGGTCCACGACGATTCCTTCATAACCAAGGATATCCCCTCTGGAACCGTATCGCACATTACTGGTTAAAAGAATATTAAGGATATGGCCGTCTCTTTTTCTCCACTTTACTTCGTAATCAACCACCTGACCTCTTTTCTCTATGATTTCAGTATATCTGTGTCTGTCTTCCGGTTTCAGATAAACATCTGTTGCAAGGTCAAGTGAAAGAAATTCCTCTTTATCCTGGTAGCCAAGGATTTTTAGTAAAGTTGGATTGACATCAAGGAATCTTCCTTTTTTGCTGGAGATAAACACACCGCATCCAACATGATTAAACAATCTTTGATAGCTCTCCTGGGATGATTTAAGCTCTGCTTCCTGCAGTGCTCGGTGGGATATATCACGATATATGCAAAGTTTGGATCTGCTTTGGTCCTGATTAACCATGGGTAATTCTGACAAATCAAATATCTTGTCAACAGATTCAATATAGACTTCACTGTGATGGATTTCATTGTGAACAAATACTTCCTCAAATCTGCATGTTTTACAAGGTGTGTCTGCTTTGTATAATATTTTATGACATTTCCGGCCAACACCTTCTCCAAACATCGTTTTCATGGTTTTGTTCATGTATTCGATGATATAGTCATCATTGATAATATAAATACCATCCTCAAAAACATCCAACAGTGCAGGAATATTGTCAGCCATGGGCTCTCTCCTTAAAATTCAGACACTTCCATTATTCAAGAATCAAAAGTCCCACCAGCATATGGTCTTTATATTTTCCAGGATCAGGTTCTGAAATATGTTTTATTTGTGTTTGATGTGATACAGGAGAGACTGCTGCCTCTTCAGAATGATATTTCATATCCAGGATATCACCTGTTTTAAGGAGTTTAAGCACTTTAGAATCTTTTTTAACTATTATTCCAAAGCCTTTGGATGAAAAATCCCTTAATTTGAATTGATAGAACATTTTGCCAGTACCCGGGATAAATTCAACACTGGCATTTTCATGGCCTGTGGTTCGTGGTTCAATGCGTTCATTCATTTATTTTCTCAAGCTCCAGTAAATATTGTTTTATTTCAAGCCCTCCTCCAAAACCAGTCAGGCTTCCATCTTTTCCTATAACCCTGTGGCAGGGGATAATAATTGGAATGGGGTTTTTATTATTTGCCATGCCAACGGCCCTTGCAGCTTTTGGATTTCCGACTCTTTTTGCAATCTCTCCATAGGATATAGTTTCTCCATATTCTATTTTTTCAAGCTCCTGCCACACTTTTTTTTGAAAACTTGTTCCCGAGATATTAAATTTAACATCAAATCTTGTCAACTCTCCTTTAAAATAAGATTCAAGCTGATTTAAAGTTTGCAAAAATATTTTTTCGCTATATACAAAATCCAAACCAGGTTTTTTCTTTTTACCATTTAAAGGAAAATGCACACTTTCCAGCATTCTGTTTCCTGTTAATAAAAGTTTGCCAAAGGGTGCTTTATAATAGCAATAATACATTAAACCTCTCTTTAGTTTTATGTTGATTCTTTATAATGTATAGAAATTAGTTTTTTGTCAATTCTTGTTGACAGAAATTATAATTTTATGGTAGCAGCTAATGCATTATGAAAACTATTAGACAAATTGGATTGGTGTTGGTCTGTGTTCTTTTTGCGTCAGGGTTGTATGCTTTTTCAGATGATATAGAGCTTGGAGGAGAAAATATCCGTGGTACTGTAATGTTTCCCCATGAGTTTCATATGGGTGAAATTGACTGTATGGAGTGTCATCACGATATGCAGGATGGAGAAAATGTTCTGGATGAATATGATCTTGAAGAGGATAACCCGGATATTTTATGCGGAGCCTGTCATAATCCAAAGGAAACAATTGAGAGAATGGAAGCATTTCATTATCAATGCGTGGGATGTCATAATAATTATAAGATGACTGCTGACCCAACAGGTCCGACCATGTGTGGAGAGTGTCATATTATTACAAAATAGATGCATAATATTTTAAATAACTGCCACGGTCAGACTGGAGAGTTAACTTTAAGTCTGCCCACAATACCCTAAAGGGCAGAAACCAAAACATGAAGGCCAGGGTCGGTTTGCAATGGCTTTCATATAAATGGAGATAGATAAGTGGTAAAAGCAGAGAGAAAACCCATTGAAGAGATAAAAGATGCAATCAATGGATATGAAAAGGTATTAGTCACCGGTTGTGGTGGGTGTGTTTCTGTCTGCCTTGTTGGTGGGCAGAGGGAAGTGAATGAGTTAAACGCACAATTAAATATTTATCTTAAAAATGAGAATATCGAAAAGCAGCTTGATGGGTACACTGTGGAACGTCAGTGCAATGACCAGTTTCTCGAAGAACTTGAGCCAAAGATTGATAATTATGATTGTCTTCTCTCCATGGCATGTGGTGCCGGAGTGCAGAATTTGGCAAAAAGATTTCCCAAGATACCGGTTTTTCCTGTAGTAAATACTGTTTCAATCGGTATAGATAAGGACATCGGCATGTATGAAGAGCGATGCCGGGCATGTGGCCATTGTGTTCTTGGCTATACCGGCGGCATCTGTCCTGTAACAAGATGTTCAAAAGGGCTTTTCAATGGTCCCTGCGGCGGCACAAATAATGAGTGTTGTGAAGTCAGCCAGGAAATTCCATGTGCATGGCTTGATATTTTTAATCGGCTCAAAGCACAGGATCGTCTTGATGATATCAAAAAGATTTATGTTCCCATGGAGTGGCATAATCAGACACCACGCACCATTATTCAGGAACCCTACGAGAAAAGATATAGTGTATAACAATATTTATCAATTAAAATCAGTGGTATAATTATGGACTCATCAAACAGTTTTTTCTGGACATTTGCCTATGACTTTATACGGGGACCCATGGTATGGGCCGCTTTTATTGTCTTTTTTGCCGGTACACTGTTCCAGGTTTTCAGACTCCTCTCATTCACCAAAGAGCAGCCAATCAGCAAACTTACTCCAGGACCTGGCAGATTTATACCAAAAAAAGCTGATGACAAAGGCAAAAAAGATTGGGTTATGTGGTTAAAGCTCTCCATAGCTGGTGTTAATCCCTTTATGACAATTGTATCAACTATTTTCCATGTTCTTCTGATAGTTATGCCAATTTTTGTATTGGGGCATAATATACTGTTGGACAATTCATTTGGGGTAAGTTTTTTTTCGTTGTCTGAAAGTGTAAGTGATTTTTTAACAATTATAGTAATTTTATGTGTAGCTGTTTTTTTGTATCGCAGACTTTTTTTGGACAGGGTAAAGGCCATTACAACCTGGTCTGATTATCTTTTTTTATCTCTTGCGGCCGCACCATTTGTGACTGGTTTTTTTGCCTATCACCAGGTGTTTGAAAATTACAGACTGATTATTTCCCTTCACATATTATCAGGCGAGCTCATGCTGATGGCAGTGCCTTTTACAAAATTTGTTCACATGATTTACAGTGTAATTATTCGTTTAACTGTTGTCAGTGAATATAGCCTGGGCAGAGGAAATAGAACCTGGTAAATTTGAAAGTACATTAAAATAAGCATTTTTCTATTCGGAGAATCAGATGTTTTGGAAACAGAGTACAACAGGCGTTAATACAAAAGAGGTAAAAGCCATATTGGATGAAAAAAAGGCAAAAATGAAATTGTCTCTAAAAGCCTGTGCCCACTGCACACTTTGTGCTGAAAGCTGTTTTTTGTTCATGGGCCGCAATAAAGATCCAAAATATATGCCTTCATATAAGTTTTTAAACTCAGTGGGTGTTTTATATAAGAAAAAAGGAAAGGTGGACAGACTTGATCTAGGAGAGATGAGAGATCTTATCTGGGAAAGATGTGTGCTTTGTACCAGATGTTATTGTCCCGTGGGTATAGATATACCTGATATGATTGCTCTGGCAAGAAGAGTTTGCAGAAGCCAGGGAGTTTATCCCCAGTATGAGAGAGATTAATTAAAAAAATGGTGCATTAAAGAGGGTTCAGAAATATGGAATCGGATACAAAACCAGATACACAACCAGAAATGAAATCAGAAATGAAATCAGGAAGTAATTTTGAAAAAATTTTAAAGGCCGGGCATTTTGCATTTACAGGAGAACTTGGACCGCCAAGGGGCTGCAATGTTGAGCATATCAAGGAGAAAGCATCATTTCTCAAGGGTAATGTTGATATGGTTAATATTACCGATAACCAGACAGCCATGGTAAGGATGTCCAGCTGGGCAGCAGCAATAATTCTCATGGGTGAAGGCCTTGAACCTAATTATCAGATGGTGTGCCGTGACAGGAATCGTCTTGCAATGCAGGCAGATCTCCTTGGAGCATATGCCCATGGCCTTAGAAATATATTGTGTCTTTCCGGAGACCATCAACAGTTTGGTGATCATCCTTTTTCCAAGGGGGTTTTTGATATTGATTCCATGCAGCTTGTAGCAATGGTAAAAAAAATGCGGGATGAGGGAAAATTTCTTGGTGGAGCTGATATTGATCAACCTCCTAAAATGTTTATAGGAGCTGCGGCCAATCCCTTTGCAGAACCATTTGAGTGGCGTGTTCACAGGCTTGCAAAAAAAATTGAAGCAGGAGCTGATTTTATTCAGACCCAGTGTGTTTATAACATGGAAAAGATCAGGGAGTGGATAAAGCAGGCCAATGATATGGGCTTGACTGAAAAAACATATATTCTTCCCGGTGTAACGCCAATGAAAAGCATTGGTATGGCAAGATATATGCAGTCCAAGGTTCCAGGTATGGATGTACCAGATGAGATCATAAAAAGGCTTCGGGGTGTCAATAGAAAAAAAGTTGCAGATGAGGGCATTGCGATTGCCTGTGAGCAGATTGAAGAATTCAAGGAGATGAAGGGTGTAGCAGGGGTTCATATGATGGCAATTGAGTGGGAGCATAAAGTCCCTGAGATTGCAGAACGAGCCAAGGTACTGCCAAGACCCGAAGTATAGAGAAAATTTATTACCAGGGGTAACCAAATTTTCCAATGACTACCTTTAAAAATATAGAGCAGGAACTTCTCCAGTCACACAGATTTTTAAAAAATCTGATCAAGAGTGCAGTGGATGCAATTATTGCTGCGGATATGACCGGGAAAATACTCTTGTTTAATGATGCAGCATGTGAAATCTGCGGTTATAAAGTTAATGAAGTAATTGAAAAACTCAATATCCAGGCAATTTATCCGGACAATGATGCAAAAAGAGTCATGCATATACTCAGGAGTGATAAATATGGAGAAAAGGGAGTTCTCAGATCTTTCAGGGTTGATATAAAGAAAAAAAGCGGTGAAATCATTCCAATAAGCTTGAATGCATCCATTGTATATGATGATGATAAAGAAGTTGCAACTCTGGGCTTTTTTCATGATTTGCGAGAGACTCTCAAGATTGAGGAAGAGCTTGAGAAAACAAGAGTTCAGCTGCTTCAGTCTGCAAAAATGGCTTCAGTTGGAGAGCTTGCTGCAGGCGTTGCACACCAGTTAAACAATCCCCTTGGCGGTATTACCCTTTACAGTCAACTGCTAATGGAAGATTATACTCTGCCTGATGGAGCACAACAGGATCTTAAACGAATTATCCGTGATGCACAAAGATGTACTGATACTGTTCAGGAGCTCTTGAAATTCTCACGACAGACCACCAATGAAATGCATCTCCAGGATATTAATCAGTTATTGTCCGAGACCCTGATTCTCGTTAAAGATCAAACCCTTTTTCACAATATTGAAATTAAAAAGAATTTTCAAAACAACCTTCCTCTTGTGCCTGTGGATATTCAACAAATAAAACATGTTTTTATGAATATTATCCTTAATGCAGCCGATGCCATGGAAGGACAAGGGGTTTTATCCCTTTTTACAAGCCATGAAGAACCTTTAAGTGACCGTGTATGCATTACGATCAGTGACACAGGTCATGGAATCCCTGATGATATCTTAATAAAAATATTTGATCCGTTTTTCACAACCAAGGAGCAGGGGAAAGGAACAGGACTTGGCTTGAGCATGGCTTACAGAATTGTGGAAGACCATGGGGGTAAAATGAGTGCAGAAAGCAAGACAGGAGAAGGTACAAACTTTTTAATAGAGCTGATGCTTCCAGAAACTGAATCAGAAAAGACCTTTGAATAACGTCCCCTTTTGCCCAATTGCCACGGAATATGAAAATGATAATCCTCAAAATACTTAATGTATTCCTTCGGTTATAATTTTCATCTTCCTTGCACTAAAACAAAATTGAACATTATTCAAAGGTCTTCAGGAGAGAAGAGTGATGGAAAATAAAACTTTCCAGGTTAAAATACTGGTTATTGATGATGAGCAGGATATCAGGGAGGGGTGTGAAAGAATTCTTTCCCGCATGGAGTGCAAGGTTGTAACTGCACCTGATGGTGCAAAGGGTTTGAATATCCTTGAAACCCAGGATATCAGTATTGTTCTCAGCGACATTAAGATGCCGGGTATCAGCGGACTTGAGGTTTTAAGCCAGATCACGGAAAAATATAAATCTGTAATGGTGATAATGATTACAGGTTTCAGCACAGTTGAAACTGCCATAGAAGCCATGAAAAAAGGTGCCTATGATTTTGTATCCAAACCGTTTTCTCCTGATCAATTAAGGATTGTTGTTAAAAGAGCAATTGAAAAACTGCATCTTACCTGGGAATCTCAGGCTTTAAAGCTTGAACAGCAAAAGAATCTTGCTGATCTTGAAACAGAGCAGAGCCGCACCAGGGCAATCATTGAAACTCTTCCCAATGGTGTGCTGGTAACAAATATGTTAAATCAGATTGTCCTTATGAACCCTGTGGCAAGGAAATATCTTGGCCTGGCAGCAGATAAGGGTGTTGGGACACAAATTCAAGACTGCATAGAAGATAAGGGTTTTCATGATTATATAAAGTCTGTATCAGAGTGTAAGACTGATGATCAGGAAGGAACCATCAAATCCCATGAACTTGCCCTCTCCGATGAAAGATATATTCTTGTACAGGGAAGACCCATTACCGGGGAAGATAATGAATGTCTTGGAACAGTTATAAATCTTTCAGATATAACTGCCATGAAAGTATTTGACCGGTTAAAATCCGAGTTTGTCTCAAAGGTTTCCCATGAACTGCGCTCTCCTTTGTCGGTCATACATGAACAGCTTGCAATGGTCATGAAGGGAGAGATCCTTGATGAATCCAGTGATAATCAATATATACTTGGCAGGGCAAAGGACAAGGCTAAAAATTTGATCTCTCTTATTGGTGATCTTCTTGATCTTTCAAAGATTGAAGCAGGGAGTACTGGCAAGGAGCCTGAAAAGATTCAACTTGGTGATTTCATAGGCAAAATTGTTGAATTTTTAAACACCGAGGCTGTGAAAAAAGATCAGACTCTCGAGTTTAACCTGCCGGAAAAAGAGCTTCCTGAGGTAAAGGCTGATCCAATTGCCCTTGAAAGTGTATTTGGAAATTTAATATCAAATGCCATTAAATATACTCCTGAAAAGGGAAAAATAGTTGTAAGCATTGAGACTGAAGACCACAATATAAAAGTAAAAGTAAAAGACAGTGGATTTGGAATTGAGCAGAGGCATATTTCCAGAATCTTTGAAAAATTTTACAGAATAAAGGACGATAATACCCGTTTCATTAATGGAACAGGACTTGGACTTGCTATTGCCAAAACCCTTGTTAATGAATTAAAGGGTGATATCCTTGTGGAAAGCAAAGCAGGTAAAGGCAGCCTGTTTACTGTCCTTTTACCTGTAAGCAAGTAAAACAAAATGAACAACCAGCTAAATCCAGATCATAGTGAAGTTTGTATAAAAATTAATCTTGTTAAATAATCCTTATCTTTTTAAATATTTTCTGATAATGTGAACATTTTCCATGCTAAATAGTAATAAAATTTTGTATAGAGGGTAGAAGATATGGGTATTAAAGTGTGCGGTACTGGGGCGGTTGTTGGAGGGAGATCTGTTACAAACAAGGAATTTGTAGAAATTTGTAGAAAAAATGATGAAAGAACAGACTCAGCAAGGGAGTTTGCCCAAAAGGCTAAAGATGAAGGCAAAGAGACAGACCCAAGATGGATTCTGAAAAGGACTGGCATAAAAAAAAGGGTTTGGATAGATAACTGGCACAAAAGGAAGGATGGTCTTGAAGGGCCGGGGATTACATTAGAACAATGGGAAGAAGATCCATCATCGGGTATTAACACTTCTGATCTAGCTGCTGAAGCTGCGAGAAAAGCGATTGCAGATGCCGGACTAAACCCGGAAGACATAGATTGCAGCATATGGGCGTCTCTGACACCAGATCATCATTTCCCTGGACTTGGTAACTTTACGTTCGACAAGACCGGACTCAAAAACGGAACCCCAACATTCAGTATCATGCAACAGTGCCCTGGATTTATTTATGGGGTATCCATGTCGCATGCCTTCATAAAGGCTGGCGTATACAAGAATATTCTGGTAGTTGGTGCTGAGATTCAGAGTGTCTGGCAAGATCTCACAACAAGAGGCAGAGGGGCAGCTCCTATATTTGGAGATGGTGCGTCAGCCTTTGTGTTTTGCAGCAGTGATGATGACAGCGACATACTGTCGTGCCAACTTGGCTCCAACGGCAACACAGAACCCTTGAATTCCCTGGCTTTCAGCAGCGCCTGCGGTGAAACATGGGGGAGAAGCGACAGCGATTATAGGTATATTCATCCCCATATGCTTGGTAGTAAAGTTTTTAAACACGCCGTCAAGGGGACTATATCCTCCATTACGGAGATTTTGGAGACCGCCCAAAAAACCTGCAACGATGTTGACTGGTTCATACCCCATCAGGCCAACCATAACATCAACGCATTTGTGGCAGGCAGTCTGGGCTCAGAAGTGATTGTGAGAAAGGATCAAGCTCCCCTGATTAAAGATAAGAGGTGGCTTTCCAACATTGAAAAATATGGTAACCTTTCGGCAGCCTCTATTCCACTACTATTCCATGAAAATATTAAAAATGGTAATATCAAACGAGGTGATTTATGTGTTATGGCAGCCTATGGAGCCGGTTGTAACTGGGGGGCTGCGTTGCTCAAGTATTAAAAATACTATCGACCAGAAATCTACAAACTCATAATTAGTTAAAACAAAATGATCAATTAATTCAAAAATGCTAAGGGAAAATCGAGTTTAAAATGATTTTTCTCTTTTCCCAAAATGTTTATTTATAATCACCTATTTGAATTAACTTTTGGAAATTTATTTGCTTTAAACCACAATCTATATTATCACGGATTTTCATGGACTGTAATTCCCCCTAATATTCATGGCTTTCTATCACGAATCATTTAGCCTCTGCTCAACAAACCATTTAATATCAAGTAGATAAGCGCCTCAGAGCCTGC